>NZ_MPPE01000005.1:0-143851 GCF_001896645.1 Tepidanaerobacter sp. EBM-49 | reverse complement strand
CACATGCAAGCCGAAGTGGTGGAACTGGCAGACGCGCTGGACTCAAAATCCAGTGGTAGCAATACCATGCGGGTTCGATTCCCGCCTTCGGCACCAGATGCGACAAGTAATGCAGGGCTTGGACGAAAACACCAAAGCTCTGCTTTTTTAGTTTTTGGTTGGAATCTTGACCGCTGGAAGATCAGCAAAACCAAATGCTATTTAAATTTTTGCCCACAACATATAGGGAGGCACGGTAAAATTGAATATTGAAGGAGAACTCATATACCGGGCAAAAAGAGGGGATATGTCTGCGTTTGAAGACTTGATTTCCGGTTATGAGAAAAAAGTCTACAATACCGTGTATAGGTTTTTTAATAACGCCGAAGATGCAATGGATGTAAGCCAGGAAATCTTTATTAAAATATTTACCTCCCTTGATAAATTCCGAGGAGAATCAAGTTTTTCCACCTGGCTGTATCGAATTGCTGTAAATACTTGCATAGATTTTTCAAGAAAACATAGAGAAGCTACTCTCCCCATCCATGAAGAATCAGAAATACATAATCATTTAAATCTGGGAACGCCGACCCAACTGCCTGAAGAATTTATAGAAAATAAAGAGATAAGACAAGCTATAGCAGATGCAATTAATATGCTGCCTGAAGAGCAAAAAATATGTGTAATACTAAGAGATGTTCAAGGCTTTAGTTATGCAGAAATCGGCGAAATTTTAAATTGCTCCTTAGGTACCGTGAAATCAAGGTTGTATAGAGGTCGCAGAAATCTGAGAGAATTGCTTAAAGACATGGGGATTTTTTCTCAAGCACCATCTGACGGCGAGCTTCAAAGGGGGGAGCAACATGGCCGCATGTAAGGACTTTAGCGACTTAATCGATAAATATGTGGACGGCTTTGCAAGTCCGGAAGAAAAGAAATTACTGGAAGAACATCTTAAAGTCTGCCCAAATTGCAGACGTGAAGTAGAAGAACTCAGACAAACTGTGGCTTTAACAAACTTAGTGGGCGAAGTAGAAATGCCGCCGAATTTTTCCATCAATCTTTCGGAAAAAATTAATGAGATTTCCAAAACGCAAAGGTCTTCAAAAAAATCATTCTCCGGCCTGCTCCTTAATTTCTATCAATCCCATAAGAGGGAATTTACTGCTGCCGCAGGCATAATAGTAATTTTTACGCTTATTTTCACGTTCTATAATTTAGGGAAAAACTCTAATATGAACTATGCTTCAAAAGAAAGCCCACAAGCTGCTGCTGAAAATACAACAGGCACTAAGCCTGAGGCCAGAAGCCTTAAAGCAGATGAGAGCTTAAAAAGTTTTGCAGCTATTGCAGAAAGCGATACAGCAATGCAGAAACGCTTAACAAAAAGCATCACAATTTCGATAAATACAGAAGAATTAAGCGGAAAAACAGAACAAATTGTGAATCTTGCCGAAGAAGCAGGGGGTTATATAGAAAACAGCAAGATCGAAATGAAAGGCACAAATAAAACACCTGAGAGAGCCTCAATAGACGCAAGAATTCCGGAGGCAGAGGTTGATAAAATTATGGAAACCTTTAAAACCGAGAAAAACATCCTAAGCTGGAATGTTGAAACAAAAGATATCAGTAAGGATTATGATAACACTCTTGAAAAACTAGATTATCTGCGTCAATATGAGCAAGAACTGACTTTGATACTTCAAAAAGCAACTGGTACAAGCGAAATAATTGAGATACAAAAAGAGCTTTATAATACTCGCAGCAAGATTATTGATTTAGAAAATCAATTGGCTTTATGGGATGAAGATATAGAGCTGCCCCATGTAAACATAACTATAATAAAGAGTGAGAAGCCATAGAAAAAGAAACTGGATCTAAAATACAAAGATTTATAGATTTTTATTTTCTTTGCAGGTTTTTTAAAAATTTTGGTGAAATAATAATAAAACAGGCATTATAGATACGGAATGGAGGAGCCAGTTTGAAAAAAATGCTTTTAATAGATGGAAACAGTTTGCTGCATAGGGCTTTTCACGCGCTGCCTCCGCTTAGAACATCTAAGGGAGTGCCCACTAATGCAGTATATGGCTTCCTGAATATGCTGCTTAGGATTTTACAAGAAGAACAGCCTGACTATGTAGCAGTAGCCTTTGATAAAAAAGGGCCGACTTTTAGACATGAAGAATTTGTTGAGTATAAAAGCACACGTCCGCCTACTCCGGAAGAATTAATAGGCCAGTTTGATCTTTTAAAAGAGATATTAAAGGCCATGAACATCACTTTTTTTGAAATCGACGGGTACGAAGCAGATGATATCATAGGCACTATTTCAAAGAAAGGCGAGAAAGAAGGAATTTCCTCTATAATTGTAACCGGAGATAAAGATGAGCTTCAACTTATATCTCGCAATATTAAAGTCCTGGTTACCAGAAAGGGCATATCAGACATAGAGGCTTACGACCTTGAAAAAATAAACTCGAAGTATGGAATTTCTCCTGAAGCTATAACGGACTTAAAAGGTTTAATGGGAGATAAATCCGACAACATCCCGGGCATACCGGGAATCGGTGAAAAAACAGCTGCAAAGCTTCTTCAAGAGTTTGGCAGTCTTGAAAATGTATTGGAGAACTTTGATAAACTGAAAGGTAAATTAAAAGAAAACATACAAAAATATGCCGATCAGGCGAAAGACAGCAAATACTTGGCAACTATTGTGACAAATGTACCCTTGGAATTTGATTTTGACGATATTAAATATCGTGAACCTGACTATGACAAGTTAATGAATTTGCTTAGAGAATTAGAATTTTACAGCTTGATTGACCGCCTATCTAAAAATACTAAAGACAATAAAAATATCAAGGAAACCGAAAATACAGCAGATATGAATTTTGCAGAAAATAACAGTTCCCTTGAGGACGTAATAAAGTTAGCAGCTATAGAAAAAAGACTTTCGATTCTTGTAGATGCAAAAAAGAAGAACCTTAAATCTTATAAGATAGATGGACTGTATATTTGTGCCAAAGATGAATATGCTTTTGTATCTGGAGAGTTACTTGAGAAAAGCGATGTTAGGAAAACGCTAAAACAACTTTTAGAAGATCCTGCAGTATATAAAATTACACATGATAGTAAATTTATAAGAAATGCGCTAAGACAACTAGATATCGATTTTAAATGCCAATTCGATACAATGCTTGCCGCCTACCTTTTGGAATCTTCACGGCCAAGATATGACGTACCCCTACTGGTAACTGAATATTTAGGAGCTGCGATGCCGGATACAGCAAGTTTTACAGAGCAAATAATTCATATGTTTGCTTTAAAGGATGTAATGGATGATAAAATTAAAGAGTATGATATGAGTAAACTTTTATACGAAGTTGAGATACCCCTTAGCGTTGTCTTATCAGACATGGAACATGCAGGGATAAAAGTAGACCTGGGCAAACTCCAGGAACTTTCTGCTAAATTTGGAGAAAAATTAGATCTCCTCACAAAGGAAATTTATGAGCTGGCAGGAACTGAATTTAACATAAATTCGCCAAAACAGTTAGGTGAAATCCTATTTGAAAAGCTTTTATTGCCGGTAATTAAAAAAACCAAAACCGGATACTCGACAGATGCCGAGGTGTTGGAGAAATTGAGACCTTTACACCCTATAATCGATAAAATTTTAGATTATAGGTTCGTAATGAAGATGAAGTCTACATATGCTGATGGCTTGGCTGCCTTAGTTGATAAAGAAACCTCTCGAATCTATACCAGCTTTAATCAAACGGTGACAACTACAGGACGTATAAGCAGTACAGAACCAAACCTCCAAAATATACCGGTAAAAACAGAGGAAGGCAAGCATATTCGAGGAGTTTTTACTGCCGACGGGCCGGGGCACCTTCTTTTATCAGGTGATTATTCTCAAATAGAACTGAGGGTTTTAGCACATATGTCAGAGGATCCCGGTCTTATAGATTCATTCCTTAAGGGAGAGGATATACACACAAGAACGGCCAGCGAAGTTTTTGGCGTGCCGCTAGAAGAAGTAACACCTTCCCTTAGAAACAAGGCAAAAGCGGTGAATTTCGGTATTATATATGGTATAAGTGATTATGGGCTTGCGCAAAACCTTGGGATATCAAACCAAGAAGCTAAAGAGTATATAGATGCGTATTTTAAAAGATATCCAAAGGTAAAAGATTTTATACGCGAAACAATTGCATCTGCTAGAATACAAGGTTATGTTACCACATTGCTTAACCGCCGCCGCTACATTCCTGATATTAACAGTAAAAATTATCACCTTAGGTCTTTTGCAGAAAGGACAGCAGTAAATACTCCCATTCAAGGCAGTGCAGCAGACATTATAAAAATTGCTATGGTTAATGTTTATAAGGCATTAAAAGAAAATGGGTTAAGTGCAAAAATACTTTTACAGGTTCATGATGAGCTTATATTAGACAGCAGGCAAGAAGAATTGTCTAAGGTAAAAGACATCCTTAAGGATTGCATGGAGCATGCCTTTTCGCTGAAAGTTCCCCTTACAGTGGATATCCATCAAGGGTATACATGGGAAGAGCTCTAGAGAGGAGAAATACTTTTGACGGTAATCGGTCTTACAGGAGGTATAGCCAGCGGTAAAAGTACTGTAACGGCATTGCTTAAAGAAAAAGGCGCTGTTATAATAGATGCAGACAAAATTGCACGAGAAATAATGTCAAAGGGCGAGCCTGCCTGGTTTGAAGTATTGAATTATTTTGGCGATGAGATATTAAATGATGATAGAAGCGATATAGATAGAAAGAAACTTGCACATATTGTATTTTCTGATAAAGCTAAGCTTGAAGTATTAAACAATATTACTCATCCTAAGATTATAGAAGAAATTAAAAGAAAGGTTGAGGAATATAAAAAAGCAGGCAAAAAAATCATTGTAATTGATGCGGCACTACTCATAGAAACAGGTCTTGATAAAATCGCAGATGAAGTATGGGTGGTTGCAGCTAATGAGGATATTCAGCTTCAAAGGCTTATGGCACGAGAAAAAGACATTACAAAGGATGAAGCTTTAAAAAGAATAAAATCTCAGATGCCACTAGCCGAAAAACTGAAATTTGCAGATAGAGTCATAGACAATAACTCAAGTATTGAAGAAACAAAAAAGCAAGTAGACAAAATGTGGACTAAAATCTCATGAAGAGATTTAGATTTTGAAATGGCAGGTGAATACCTATGGATCAAGGAGTTTTAATTATCTTAGCAATACTTGTCTTAGGCGTTCTATCGAAGAACAATTCACTTGCTCTGGCAGCTGCGGTAGTTCTTACCTTACGGCTTGCCAATTTAAAGCAAGCGTTAATTTTTCTTGACAAAAACGCTTTAAAATGGGGTATAATCATTTTAACAATGGGCATCATAGCCCCCTTTGCAACTGGGGAAATTACCTCAAAAGATGTAAGCGATGCCATGAGAAATCCCTCGGCAATTGCTGCTCTTATTGCAGGAGCTGTTACTGTCATATTGTCGGGAAAGGGAACAGATTTGATATCAACAAGTCCCCAGATAGTTATAGGTATTATTCTTGGTTCTATTATAGGTGTAGCGTTTTTCAAGGGCGTTCCCGTAGGGCCACTTACAGCGGCAGGCATAGTCGCGGTAATTATGCAGTTCACAAAATGAAAAAAGAGAGGTTTGGCTTATGAAAGAACTCAAAAACTTAAATGATGTAAAAGATATTAAAATTGATCCTGAAAGACCGTTATTTTCAGCAAGTCATGATGAGATAATAGCAGGAATGACCACAGACATTTATTTTATCAAAACTATGGAAATATTAAGACATATGAATATTTCTCAAAAAGAAGTAGTGGCAGAAATATTTCCACGCAAACATGGGGTAATGTGCGGTACAGAAGAGGTTATAAATATTTTAAAAAACAAAAATGTAGAAGTCTATGCGGTGCCGGAAGGTGAGACATTCGAACCGAAGGATACCGTTGTTAGAATAAAAGGACCTTATGAAGAATTTGGCATATACGAAACCGCACTTTTAGGGGTTCTAGCTCATTCCAGCGCTTGGGCAACAGCAGCCAGAGCTTGTCGCGAAGCAGCAGGGGAGAGGCTTTGTATATGCTTTGGAGCAAGGCATGTTCATCCTGCGGTAGCACCTGTTATGGAGCGAGCAGCAATCATAGGTGGCGCCGATAATGCAAGCTGTATTTTGGCTGCAAAATTCCTTGGAAGAGAACCTTCCGGAACAATTCCGCATGCAGCTATAATTATGGCGGGAGATACCGTTAAAATCGCAAAGGTCTATAATGAAATAATGCCGCCCGATTCCCCTAGAATAATTCTAGTAGACACTTTTAAAGATGAAGCCGAAGAAACAATAAATGTTGCAGAGGCACTCGGAAAGGACTTGCAAGGAGTTAGACTGGATACTCCCGGTGAGCGGGGAGGAGTCACGCCTGATTTGGTTTATGAAGTCAGAAAGCGACTGGACCTAAAAGGATATGATTATGTAAAAATCTTTGTATCGGGCGGTCTTACGCCGGAAAGAATAAAGGTCCTTATAGAAGCCGGTGCCGATGCTTTTGGTGTTGGCAGTTACATATCAGGAGCATCTCCTATTGACATGACCCTTGATTTAAAGATGGTAGACGGCAAACCTATCGCAAAACGAGGCAGAATTCCAGGAATGATAGATAATCCAAAACTTAAAAGAGTTAAATGATCTATTGAGGTTATTATGAATAAGAAAGCAGCGGGAGTAATCCTTATTATCCTAACAATATTTTTCAGTGGGGCATGCTCTAATTTGAGTAAATCTGGCTCTCAAAGTTCAAATGTCGAAAATGAATTAAGCAAAGCTGAAAAGCCTATAAGCGGTGGTACCATAAATCTTGCGGCAATGTCAAGTCTGAATTTAGATCCTTTAAATGCTGCAAATGAAGATGACAAAAATATTTTAAGCCTTATTTATGAAGGTCTTGTAAAAGTTGATGGGCAAGGTAAAATTCAGCCGGCACTTGCTGAAAATTGGCAGATAGATGAAACAGGAACCACATATACATTTAATCTTAGGCAGGATGTAAAATGGCACAGCGGCGAGAGTTTTTCTTCAAATGATGTAAAAGCTACTTTTGACAGGGTTCGTGAGCTGAAAAAATCGGCAAAAAGCAACACACAGGCCTTGTTTGCAGAATTTAATAATGTCCAAAGCTATGACGCACCCAATGCCGCAACTTTTGTAGTCCATTTATATAAGCCGGATCCGGATTTCCTTAACAAAATTACTTGCGGTATCATTCCAGCATCGTCTATTGAAGCTTTAAAGGCAAGCAACGCATCAGGTCAATCGTTTGCCGGAACAGGACCTTTTGAAATTGTCAGCAAAACCAGTGATTCAATAACATTAAAAAGGAACGAGTCTTACTACGATAAAAAACCTTATATCAAGGAAGTTAATATAAAAATCTTCCCAGATAAAGAAACGGCAAAAGAGGCTTTTATGAGCAGCTCTATAGATGTTATTGAAATCGGACAAGAAGATTATGATAAATTTAGCGAAGTAAAAGATAGTTACATGCTTCAATATCCTTCCAGATATTTTGAGTTTGTGGCTTTAAATCTTACAAACCCATTATTTAGCGATGCCAATGTGCGGCAAGCGATGTTAATGGGGATAGACCGCAACAGGATTCTTCAAGACACCATATGGGGAAGAGGACTTATTGTAGATGGGCCGATTCTGCCGTATTCATGGGCATTCAATCCTAATGCACAGCACATAGAATACAATAAAAAACTTGCAGCTGAAAAGCTTGAAGAATTAGGATGGAAAGATGAAAATGGTGATGGAATTTTAGAAAAGACTATTGGAACAAAAAAATACAAATTTGAATTTGAATTACTAGTTAATGCGTCAGATAGCGCCAGATATCAAGCTGCTTCTCATATAGCAGAAGACTTAAAAGAACTGGGGATTTCTGTAAAGATAACAAATCTAAACTGGGAAGAACTTCGAAGTAAAGTTATGAGCAAAAAGTACGAAGCGGCTATAATGGGATGGAAACTAGCGCCAAACCCGGATCTTGGAGTTATGTTTTCCAGCAGCGAGATAAAAAATGGCTATAATTTTGTTTCCTATTCAAACAAAGAGCTTGATGATGTTTTGAACAAAATACAGACATCGCGGGATGAAAATAACAAAAAAGAGCTTTTATATAAGGCTTCAGAGATTATAAGCCGAGATTTACCTTATTTATTTCTATACAGTCCTAATGATATCTTGGCTCTAAATACTAGGGTACAGGGTGTAAATCCAAATCCTATAAATGTATTTTACAATATAAGTGAGTGGTGGCTTAAACAATGAGTTTACCAAAGAAGAATGATTTTGACTCAAAAGATATACTTGCTATGACAATAGCGATTTTTGAGCTTTTACTGCCTCCGGTTTTTATTATGTTCGGGGCGGTTACGGCAATATATTTTCTGTTAAAACTGTTTATATAAAACAACAATACGAAAGCCGGTGCGCTTATGATAAAGCGACCGGCTTTTAAATAACTATTTTTCATATTTAATCGATGTATAAAATAAAAATGGTGCGGAGAGCGGGACTTGAACCCGCACGGGAGAACCCATACGCCCCTCAAACGTACGCGTCTGCCAGTTCCGCCATCCCCGCAGCGCCATAAAACATTATACCTTCTTATTGTTTTTCTGTCAATAGATTCCTACTCCGTTTTTATATGATTTATGTTATATGATTAAACAACATAACAATACCCATTCCTACCAGAACTGTTGCAAACATATTTTTTGTCTTATAAGCAATGGGAAAGGCTATTATCGAAGCAACCAGTAAAGGATTATAGAAAGAAATATTCAATCTTCCTCCATAAATAAATACACCTTGAAAAAGCAAAGCGGAAAGTACAGCTGCAGGAATGAACTTTAAAAACTTGACAAATAATTTTGGGATTTTCTTTTTTGAAAGAAGTGTGGCAGGCAGCATTCTTAAAAGATATGTTACAAAACCCATAGTAAGCACGAGATATAAGTAACTTAAGCTAGTCCTCATCGTCAATAAACACTCCTATCACCGCTGCGATTACGGCAGCTAAAATAACATTCCAGTTTCCCGGCATTAGATATATCAAAATGATGGAAAGCAATCCTGATATTAACGACACAAAAATGAATTTAATATTTTTAAGCTGCATACATAACAAAGCAAGAAACATCCCAGGCAGTGCAAAATCAAAGCCAAGAGCTTTAGTATCCGGTATCAGATTACCAAATGCAGCACCTATAACGGTGCTTAAAATCCAACTTAGATAAGCGGTAATATAAAGACCTAAATAATAACTATGAGATAAAGAACCTTGTTCCGCATCAGTAATACTTACTGCAAAGCTTTCATCAGTAATAAAAAAAGAAATGATGAGAATCAATTTTTGCTTTATATGCTGAAAATACGGCGCTAGCGAAGCACTGAAAAGTAAATGCCTTAAATTTACCAAAAATGTAGTTATTATAATGGCGATGAAACTTGCATTTGATCTTATCATATCTATTGCTACAAATTGAGCTGAGCCTGCATAAACAAATACAGACATCAAACCGGTTTCAAAGGGAGTCAGGCCTGTATTAGATGCTGTAACACCCATTGCAAATCCAACTGGGATATACCCGAACACAATGGGTATAGCTCGTTTTATTCCAAAAATGAGATCGTTTTTCTCTTTGCTTTGCTGCATAACTGTTTTCATACCTTCTTTATAAGTGATACTTCTAAAAACATGCTATAATATAAGTGAATTGTTTTCTATCTAAAAATCTAAATGTTATTTGAAAGGAGAGCCTCCGGTGAAAGCTTTATTAGTAATTGACATGTTAAATGATTTTATTGATGAAGACGGGGCATTAAGCGTTGGGCCTCAAGGTAAAGCAATTATAAATATTATAAAAGAAAAAATAAGCGAGTTTCGTAAAAATGAATACCCCATTATATTTATTTGCGATAACCATGAAAAAAATGATAAAGAATTTGAGATGTTTGCCCCTCACTGCATTGCCGGCACTGCCGGTGCAAAAATAATTAGTGATTTAGACGTAAAAGATGTGGATAAAGTAATATCAAAAAGACGCTACAGCGCCTTTTTCGGAACCGATCTGGATTTATATTTAAGAGAAAACAATATAGATGAAATATTTTTGACAGGTGTCTGCACCAACATTTGTGTTCTCTATACTGCTGCTGATGCGCGAAATTTAGCATATAAGGTGAGTATTTATAAAGACGCAGTTGCATCTTTTGATAGCACTGCCCATGATTTTGCTTTAAAAGAAGCAAAAAATACCTTAGGATGCAATATTATTTAATTTTGCCAAGCTTTATTCGACACTGTCATCCGAAAAACTGCGATCATCTGAAGGCTCCACAATTTCTATGTTATCCAATTGCGACTTTAGATTGACTTTCACAGAATCAATATAGAGCCTGCGAAGGTATGCCTGCTCTTGTTTTTCTTCAGGTGTAAGACCTTCGCCTTTTTGTTTTTTATAAAGTGCGTTAATACGGGCTATCTGCTGGTCTGATATCATGAAAAACCCTCCTTTGAATTCCTAAAATGGCTTTTTTACTATATAATACAATTATAAAGATTTTCGAAAAAAATTCAAATCGGAGCGTAAAATGAATTTAAAATCTGAGATAATTCGCTTTTCAAAAGAAATAGGCATTGATAAAGTAGGCTTTGCGTCGGCAGATCCTTTTTTAAAAGAAAAAGAAATTTTGCAAGAAAGAAAGAGCAAGCAGCTAATTTCTCCTTTTGAAGAACAAGATATGGAAGCAAGATGCAATCCTCAAAGACTTCTTGACGGAGCTAAAACGATTATATGTTTTGCGATTGGCTATCTTATAGAACCTTCTGTAAAAAAAGAATTTTCTTCAGTTGATATACCTGAAGGCGAAATTTCCAAATATGCACAAATTAAAGACTATCATAATGTTTTAAATGAAAAGCTTATCAGGATAGCAGATTTCATTTCAGAAAAAGAACCAGGCAAGTTTAAAATAATGGTAGATACAGGTGCGCTAATTGAAAGAGCTGCTGCAGCTCGTGCAGGAATAGGGTGGATTGGAGAGAATACCTGCCTTTTTACTCCTGAATTCGGCTCATGGGTGTTCTTAGGGGAGATACTTACTGATATTGAGATTGAATCAGACGATCCGGCCGAAACTTATTGTGATAAATGCGGCCGATGCATAGCTGCCTGTCCTACAGGCGCATTAATAGAACCTTTTAGGTTGAATCCACACAAATGTCTTTCTTATATCACACAAATGAGAGGGCAAATTCCAAAAGAATTCAGAGAAACTCTTGGAAATATGATTTTTGGGTGCGATATATGTCAAGATGTCTGTCCTTGCAACAAGGATGTCAATATCCCAAATCACCAGGAATTTTTTCCGGATGTATCTTTAGAAAAAAATCTAGAAAAACTGGCAATTCTTAGCAAACAAGATTTTAATAGGATGTTTAAGCCTGCAGCAGCCGGCTGGCGAGGCAGAAATATTATTCGAAGAAATGCCATATGCGCTCTGGGAAACATAAGGTATAAAGGGGCGATAAAAACTCTTGAGTATCTAACTACAGACCCTTCGGAAATAATAAGGGAACAAGCATCTTGGTCTCTTCGACAAATTATTCAGTCTGTATAGGCCCTTATTTCAATCCTGATGACACCATCTAAAGTTATTGATATAATAAAGTAACATATTTAATAAAGTGAATAGGTGATAAAATTGAGGCAAGTATATCTTGATAATAGTTCAACAACCAGAGTTTCTGATAATGCAGCTAAGTCTGCTTTCGAAGCGATGACGCTGTATTACGGAAACCCTTCTTCTATGCATAGAAAAGGAATAGAAGCTGAAAAGATAATAAAAGAAGCCAGAGAAAAAATTGCGAGTTTTTTAGGAAGGACAGCAAATGAAATTTACTTTACTTCAGGAGGCACAGAATCTAACAATTGGGCAATCAGAGGAGCAGCGCTAAGCCTCAAACGTCGCGGCAATCATATAATTACCACTAACATTGAGCATCCATCTGTTTTAGAAGTTTTTAAAGTTTTAGAAAGGCAAGGGTATAAAGTCACATATCTTAATACTGACGAAGATGGTTTTATAGATATAAATGATTTAAAAAAGGCTTTAACCGAGGATACAGTTTTAGTGAGCATAATGTATGTAAACAATGAAATCGGCTCTATCCAGCCTATAAGTGAGGCGGCTGAAGCGATTAAGAGTTACAATAAAAATATACTTTTTCACGTTGATGCAGTCCAGGCATTTGGTAAGATTGACCTTGTGCCGGCTTTAGCAGGAATAGATTTGTTGTCTGTAAGCGGCCATAAAATCCACGCTCCTAAAGGCATTGGCGTTCTTTTTGTAAGGGATAATGCAAATATAGAACCACTTATATATGGCGGAGGACAGGAAAAAGGGCTTCGCTCAGGAACCGAAAATGTGCCAGGAATAGCAGGCCTTAGCTGTGCTGCTTGGGAGATTACACAGAATATGAAAGAATGGAAAATAAAAATGGAAAGCCTCAAAAAACGCTTAAAAGATGGTATATTAGAAAAAATTCCTGACGTTGTTTTAAATACTCCGGAAATTAACAGCGCTCCCCATATTCTAAATGCTTCTTTTATAGGAACAAGAGGGGAAATACTTTTACATGCCCTTGAAGGAAAAGGTATATTCGTGTCAACAGGTTCTGCCTGCTCATCTCACAAAGGCGGAGCAAGCCATGTTCTAAAGGCTGTTGGAAAAAGCTTAGAGGAACAGGATAGTGCAATAAGATTTAGCTTATCGCATTTTATTTCAGAAGATGACATAGATTATGTAATAGAAACCTTAACCGAGGAAGTCTGCGAAATACGAAAATTTGTGCGGAGGTAGGAAATGGAAAGACTTTATTTAATAAGTTTTGGAGAGATTGCTTTAAAAGGCGAGAATAGGCCATTTTTTGAAAGAATGCTGACTCAAAGAATTAAACAGGTTATTATGCCTTACGACAAGAATGTGCAGTTAAAAAATGTCCATGGCAGAATTTATTGCTTTACGCAAGCACCGAAAGAAAAAGTGGCAGAAGCCTTAAAAAAAGTTTTTGGTATAGTTTATATATGCCCTGCCGTAAGCTGCGAAAACAACATTGAAGATATAAAAAATACCGCTCTTGAGGTAATCAAAGAACAAGACTATTACGGCAAGACTTTTAAGGTTGAAACCAGGCGGCCCAATAAATCGTTTCCTCTTAAATCTCCCGAGGTAAATGCACAGGTCGGTGCTTACATTCTAAGTAATATAGAAGGACTTAAAGTTAATGTCCATGATCCTGATATAAGACTTGATATCGAGATACGAGAAAAAACGTTTATTTATTCTGAGAAGATTCCCGGACCGGGAGGACTTCCTATAGGATGCGCCGGGAAAGCCATATCCCTTCTTTCCGGCGGTATAGACAGTCCTGTTGCAACATATATGATAATGAAGCGAGGCGTGGAAATAGAACCTATATATTTTCACAGTTTTCCGTTTACCACTGATAGAGCGAAGGAAAAGGTAATCGATCTTTGCAAAGTGCTTGCCGGTTATTCGGGTAAAATACGGCTTCATGTTGTGAATTTTACAGAAGCGCTGAAAGAAATCGGGAAGAATACACCTGAAGAATTTTTGACAATCATGATGAGGCGTATGATGGTCCGAGTGGCTGACAAAATCGCAGAAGAACGCGGAGCCAAAGCATTGGTTACAGGGGAAAGCCTTGGACAAGTAGCAAGTCAAACCATGGAAGCAATTGCTGCAACCAACGAAGTGGCTTCAATGCCGATTTTTCGCCCACTAATAGGATTTGATAAAATCGAGATAATGGATATTGCAAGAAAAATCGGCACATATGATATTTCAATAGAGCCATATGCAGACTGCTGTTCAGTGTTTGTACCTAAGCATCCAAAAATACGTCCGGCTATTTGCGAAGTCCATAAAGCCGAAGAGGATATTGATGTGGAAAAGCTTGTCAGTATGTGTATTGAAGGTATTGAAATATTTGATGTTACTCCATAAATGAATTAGATTTAATTCCAATTGTTATAAATAATTTCTAATAATTAAAAATGCCGCAAGCCTTATAAAAGCGGCTATTTATCTACGCTTACTTAAAAATTGCCAAATACCATTTTTGCTTTGCAATATTATGCTTTATAATATTTATAAATAAAGCCTGCAATAAAATTTTGCCCGATAGTTAAACCGGCTCTGTTGCAGGCTTTTAGACTATAATTTCCGATGGCTTGGAAGGCATAGTTCTTGCATTGTAATTTAATTACATAACAGTTTATTTAAGCAAAATGGTCAGATATTTTAAACTAATGCCTAAAATGTTATTCGAAACAAGAATTGGAGGGAGAAAATTGCGCGTAATACATCATCCTATATTAGGAGATGAAACCAGGCAGTTTAATGCCAAAATAACAGTAGACGGAAAAGAAATCCCGGCAATAGAAGGCGAGCCCATTGCCGCAGCTCTTTTGGCGGCAGGAATAAAAAAGTTTAGAGAAACACAAAAATACCATAAACCCAGGGGCATATTTTGCGCTATTGGAAGATGCACAGATTGTGTAATGACTGTGGACGGCGTCCCGAACGTCAGGACATGTGTAACGCCTGTTAGAGATGGAATGATCATAAATACACAAAAGGGTTTGGGAAAATGGGGTGATCAGCAATCATGAAGAGAGCAGATATAGCTGTAATAGGAGCAGGTCCTGCAGGTCTTTCATGTGCTGTGGAGGCTGCAAAAGCCGGCGCGAAAGTTGTTGTTTTAGATGAAAATTTAAAGCCGGGCGGACAGCTTTTTAAACAAATCCATAAATTTTTTGGATCGCGGGAGCACAGGGCAGGTACCAGAGGATTTCGAATAGGGCAGCAGCTTTTGGAAGAAACTGAAAAACTTGGTGTTGAAGTTGTGCTGGATGCGGCAGTTTACGGTATATATGAAGACCGCCTTATAGCTTACATTACAAATGGTAAAGATCATACATTGAAAGCAGAGAAAATTGTTCTTGCAACCGGAGCTTCCGAAAATGCCCTAGCTTTTCCGGGATGCACATTACCAGGCGTAATGGGAGCAGGAGCGGCACAAACCATGATTAATGTAAATAGGGTTTTGCCCGGAGAAAAGATAATTATGGTAGGTTCCGGCAATGTAGGTCTTATAGTTTCATATCAGCTGATGCAAGCAGGAGCTGATGTTGTAGCACTTATAGAAGCAGCCCCGAAAATAGGGGGATATGGCGTGCATGCATCCAAAATCAGAAGAGCCGGTGTTCCGATATATGTTTCTACGACGATTAAAGAAATAATTGGAGAAGAAAAAGTCGAAGAAGTTGTAACTATCGAACTTGATAGAAACTGGCAGCAAATTCCAGGTACTGAAAAAAACTTTGAAGCTGACACGGTATGCCTTGCGGTAGGCCTTTCTCCACTAACGGAACTTGCATGGATGGCGGGATGCGAATTTGTTTATATACCTCCATTAGGCGGCCAAGTTCCAATTCATGACAGGAATATGGAAACAACGCTTGAAGGAGTTTATGTGGCCGGTGATATCACAGGAGTGGAAGAAGCATCTTCGGCTATGGAGGAAGGACGGCTTGCAGGTGTGGCATGTGCGGAAAGTTTGGGATATTATGATAAAATAAAAGCCCTTGAGCTAAAGAACGAAATCTGGAATAGACTGGACGCACTGCGAACCGGGCCGTTTGGCGAAGGAAGATTTCAGGCAAAACTAAAGCAGGTAAACGCAAGGGGGCAATTAGTATGACAGAGCAGCAAGGTATAATATATCAAGGATTTCCGTCCAAAGAAGAGCTTTTAAAGATTCCCGGCGTTCCGTCTAAAGAACGAATCAAAAAAGGGCCTGTAGCATGCATAGAGTGTGTGCAGGAAATACCTTGCAATCCATGTGAGGAAGCATGCCCTTATGGTGCTATAAGCGTAGGGAAACCTATAACGAATTTGCCGGTGCTTGATGAAGAAAAATGCATTGGATGTGGAACTTGCATAGCTGCATGTCCGGGCCTTGCAATATTCGTTGTGAGTGTTTCGGGAGAAAAAGCAGAAGTTAGCTTTCCTTTTGAATATTACCCTTTGCCTAATAAAGGAGACGAAGTTTGGTGTGTTGACAGGGCAGGAAAACAAGTAACCCGCGGTAAAGTGCTTCGAATAATAAAATCTCCCAAATATGACGCTACTGCGGTTATAACGGTGGAGATACCTGCCGAATATCTAGATGATGTTCGCAGCATTAAACGTTTAGAAAGAGGGAATAAATGATGAATGATGAATTTATTTGTCGTTGTGAAGAAGTAAAAAGAGAGGAAATAGAAAAGGCCATCGAAGATGGAGCGACTACTTTAGCAGGAGTTAAACGCAGAACCCGTGTATGTATGGGCCTGTGCCAAGGCAGAACGTGCCAGCGCTTAGTTACTCAAATGCTTTTAAAAGTTGAAGATCCGGCCCAAATAAAACCGCCTACTTCAAGACCTCCTGTACGTGCGATTAAAATCGGCGAAATTGTGGAGGGAGAAGACGAGTGAAAAAAAGTGCTGACGTAGTCGTTATAGGCGGTGGCGTCATAGGCAATTCGATAACATATCATTTAGCAAAGAAAGGCCTAAAGGTTATTTTATTGGAAAAAGATGACTTAGCCTCCGGCTCTTCAGGGGCATGTGATATCGATATAATACTTCAATCTAAAAACCCAGGTATTCATCTTCAGCTTGCGATAGAAAGTGCAAAAATGTATAAACCTCTTGCAGAAGAACTTGGTTCGGAAATTGAGTATGAAGCTTGCGGAGGCATGATTTTAATAGAAAATGATGAACAGATGAATATAATGAGGGATTTTGCAGGGCGCCAAAAAGAAGTCGGTCTTTCGGTAAAACTTTTAGACTTAAAAGAAGCATTGGAGATTCAACCGGGACTGTCGCCACATTTATTAGGAGCTACTTACAGCCCTGATGATGCTCATGTTAATCCCATGAAACTATGTTTTGCATTCGCAAAGGCATCCAAAAAGCTGGGTGCCGAAATAATGCTGAATGCCCCGGCGCTGGATATAAAGCTAGAAAAAAACAAAGTAAGGTCAATAATTACACCAAAAGGTGAAATAGAAACGGATACAGTTGTAAATGCAGCAGGAGTATATGCTCCGTTTATCGGTGAACTGGTAGGAATTTCTCTGCCGATAAAACCCAGGAGGGGGCAGATAGTTGTAACAGAGCCTGTTCCGAAGCTTGTTATGCATGATGTGCTTTGCGCAAAATATATTGTTGCAAAATACAATCCCAAAATACTCGAAGAATCCAATGATCCTGCAACACGTCTCGGAGTGGGACTATCCCTTAGCCAGACACATGACGGACAAATATTAATAGGAGCTACTAGAGAGTTTGTAGGGTATGACAAACGCACAACACATGAAGCACTAAAAGCAGTTTTAAAAAATGCCACACGCCTCGTGCCTGCCTTAAAAAATATTCATACAATAAGATCTTTTGCCGGCTTAAGGCCGTATACTTCCGATGGTTTGCCGTTATTAGGGCCAATAGAAGATATAAAAGGATTTTTTGTTGCCGCAGGGCATGAAGGAGATGGAATAGCACTTTCCCCTGTTACGGGAAGAATTGTAGCTGATCTTATTACAGAAGGTAAGACATTTATAGATGTAAGCAAATTAAGCCCTGAAAGATTTGGCTCCTTAAAAAAGAATGAAAACGAAGTTATATAAATACAAAAAACATCCTTAAATTTTGTCGAGGAGGGAGTTGCGGCATGATCGTAAAAGGGGGCAGAACCAATTACGGTGAGGTTATAGGAATATTAATGCTTGATACTAAATTTCCCAGAATTTATGGAGACATAGGAAATGCCGGTACATTTAGTTTTCCGGTAAAATACAAAAAGGTTGCAGGCGCTACATCACAAAGAGTTGTTAGAGAAGCCGATCCGACTCTTATACAGCCTTTTATCGAAGCTGCGCAGGAGCTTGAAAAAGAAGGTGTTGCGGCAATCACAACGAGCTGCGGCTTTCTAGCTATTTTCCAAGAACTTTTGGCAGATGCAGTTAATATTCCGGTTTTTGCTTCCAGCTTGCTTCAGGTGCCTTTAGCACATCGTATGCTAAAAAAAGGACAAAAAGTTGGCATAATGACCGCTAGTAAACCCCACCTTACAAAACTTCATTTTCAAGGCGTTGGTGCCGATAATATCCCTGTAGTAACTTATGGAATGGAAAGCCAAGAGGAGTTTCCTAAAGTTTTCTTAGACCAAAAAGAAACCCTCGATGTGTCGAAAGTTGAAGAAGAAATGACAGAAGTTGCAAAAACCATGGTAAGCGAGAATCCTGATATAGGCGCAATAGTTTTTGAATGTACTAATATGCCTCCATTTAGAAAATCGGTGCAAGATGCAGTAAATTTGCCCGTGTTTGATATAGTGACATTAACTAATTATGTCTATAATTCATTAAAATGAATAATAAAAAAGCAGTTAATAGCCGGCGTCTAGGACGCCGGCTATTTGATATGAGATAGACTATCTTGATTTGCAAAAAAATTATAAAAAGAAGCAGGACTTTTCGATTTTATAGCGAATATAAAATATAAAAAGATACTTAATTAATTTAAATAAGTATTTTTTAAAAAGGTGATGCATTTGGCAAAAGAACCTATAAATAGTAAATACATTAAAAAACTCAACAGAATGACAGTAATAAACACAATAAAAAAGCATGAACCTGTATCAAGACAACAACTAGCAGAATTTACAGGGCTTACTCCGCCTGCAATAAGCGGTATAGTGCGTGAGTTACTTGAAGCGGGATTAGTAAGAGAAGTAGGACTGGATAAATCCAGCGGAGGCCGCCGACCCGTCAATCTATGTCTTAATCCTGAAGCAGGGTATGTTATAGGTATTGAAGTTACCAGGTTTGAGTCACTTATAGGAATTGCAGACTTAAAAAACGATCCTACCGATTTTAGAATAGCTAAGATTGATATGACAGATCCCAAAAAAGGGATAAAACTCTTAGCGGACGCGGTAGAGCAAATCATGAGCGAAGAAAAATACCTTAAAAAAGCATTCCTCGGAATTGGCGTAGCATTTCCGGGACTATTAAATGTTCGCGAAGGAAGTGTAAAACGTTCTATCAATTTAGGTAAGGCATGGGATAGTTTTAACGTTAAGGAATTTTTAGAAAGCGAACTGGAGCTGCCAATATTTATTGAAAACAACTCTAATACATCGGTTCTTGCTGAGCGCTGGTTCGGCGGAGGCAAGGGATGCAAAGACTTGGTGTATATAAACCTTGGTGAAGGAATAAGCGCCGGTATAATCTTAAACGATAGAATATTACAAGGCGCCAGAGGTTATGCCGGTGAAATTGGTCATATGTCAATTCAAGAAGGGGGACCTTTGTGCAATTGTGGTAACAGGGGATGTCTAGAGAGCATATGCGGCATTCCTGCTATTATTAGGCAAGCTAAAGCTGAGCTGCCTAATATTGCAGAAAGCGATCCTTTAAAAAAAGCTTGGCTGAAAAATGGAGAGATTTCGATTGCTGATATTATTGAATCTGCAAATATTCCAGATTCTTACTCGTGGAAACTTTTACGACAGATGTCGATATATATAGGAAAAGCAATAGCGAATGTAATAAATTTTTACAATCCTGAGCTGATATTTATAGGCGGAAAAATGTCTGTGATTGGCGACTATTTTATGGATATAATTAGAAAAACAGCTAATACCCATGCATTTCCCGAAATAGCTCTTTCTACCGAAATTAAAGTTTCTGAGCTTAAAGAAAAATCTGGAGTAGTTGGTGCTTGCGCACTGGCGCTAAAACATTTATTTAAAACAGACTCAGATATGTTAGAAGATGTTAGGCAAATAATGAATGCTTAAAATGGAGGTTTTAAATATGGAATATTTATATCCAAGCAAGGAAGTAAAAGGCTATAGCCAAGTTGTAAAAGCAGGAAAGGATATGGAATTTTGCGGGTTGGGTTTACTAAAGTTAAATGCAAATGAAGTATGCAGCTTAAAGACAAACGATGAAGAAGCGGCATTGGTTATTTTATCAGGTAAATGCAATGTAGTCGTAAATGGAAAAGAATTTATAGGTCTTGGAGAAAGAAAGGATGTATTTTCAGGTAACCCTGCATCGGTTTATATACCCATTCAAAGTTCTTTTAAAGTGGAAGAAGCTCAGGGATTTGTCTTAGAAGCTGCAGTGGTTTCTGCTAAGGCTGAGAAAAAGTTTGAACCTTTTGTGGTAATGCCAAAAGAAGTAGTATGCGATCATCGTGGTATTTTAAACTACCAGCGAGATGTTAGAGATATTATTGTAGCAAACGGCGAAGGAAAAGTTCATCGTATAGTAGTTGGCGAGACTATATCATGCCCCGGACAATGGTCTAGCTATCCCTCTCATAAACACGATGATTATAATCCTCCCTATGAAGCTAAAATGGAAGAAGTTTACTATTTTAAGATAAAACCCGAAGAGGGTTTTGGAGTTCAAGTAATGTATAACGATGATTTATCGCTAAGAAAAGCATATATGCTAAAAGACGGAGATACAGTTATAATACCTGAAGGTTATCATCCTGTTGCAGCAGCTCCGGGATTTCAGGTGTATTATTTGTGGGTAATGGCAGGAGACTACGGAAGAAAGCTTGTTCCGAAAGATGATCCTAAATTAGCTTGGCTCAGCAATGTAGCTCCATTGCTAAAATAAATTAGTCTTAAAGGAGGCATGGTTTATTATGGTAAAACTAAATAAGGAATTACTAAAAAGTGGTTTTAAATTCCCGGAAGATTTGATGGTGCAGCCGTTTCCTGAAAATTTGCCGGAAAAAGTTATTCAATTTGGCGAAGGCAATTTTTTAAGGGCCTTTGTTGATTGGATGTTTCACCAGATGAACAAACAAAAGATTTTCAATGGTCGTGTTGTAGCTGTTCAGCCGATTGCTCAAGGCTTGGTTGGCAAGCTAAACGAACAAGACGGTTTATATACTTTAATTTTAAGAGGCTTGCAAGATGGAAAACCTGTCGAACTCAAAGAAATAATAAGTTCAATAAGTCGTGGAATAAATCCATATACTCAATGGGATGAATATCTAAAATGTGCAGAAAATCCAGATATAGAATTTGTGGTTTCTAACACTACTGAAGCCGGGATTTCATATGATAAAAGCGATAGCATTGACAAGAAACCGCCTTCATCATACCCGGGAAAACTTACAGCTTATTTATATCATAGATTTAACCACTTTAACGGCGATCCATCAAAGGGCATGGTCATTATTCCTTGTGAGCTGATTGACAGAAATGGCGACAACTTAAAAAGAATTATATTACAGCTGTCAAATGACTGGAATCTGCCTGAAGCGTTTAAAGAATGGATAGAAAAAGACAATATTTTTGTCAACACTTTGGTAGACAGAGTAGTAACAGGGTATCCTAAGGACGAAATAAATGAAATTTTAAACCATCTGGGTTATGAAGATAATCTTGTTGATACAGGAGAACTTTTTCATTTATGGGTAATTGAAGGCCCCGGCGAGCTTTCCGAAAGATTACCATTTACCAAGGCGGGTCTTAATGTATTATGGACTGATGATATGTCACCGTACAGGACAAGAAAAGTCAGGATATTAAACGGTGCCCATACATCTTCAGTTCCTGCAGCATTCCTATATGGTCTTGAAACCGTTGGAGAGATGATGGAGCACGATGTTATGGGCAAATTTGCAAGAGAAGTTATCTACGACGAGATAGTCCCTTCGATAAATCTGGACAAAAAAATGCTGCTTGAATTTGCGGATTCTGTTGTTGAGCGTTTTCAAAACCCGTATATAAAACACTATTTAATAAGCATTCTCCTCAATTCATCCTCGAAATTTAAAACAAGGGTATTGCCTTCAATTATTGAGTATCAACAATTATATAATAAACTTCCCGAAAAACTTACGTTTTCTTTTGCTGCATTAATGGCGGTATATAAAGACGGCAAAGTTGAAAACGGTGTAATGAAAGCGCGCCGTGAAAAAGGCGAATTTGTAATGCAGGATGATTTGTGGGTCTTAGAATTCTTTGAGAAGACATGGAATGATTTTGACAAAAGCAAAGAAGCTGCTAAAAGCGTGGCAAAGGCTGTGCTTGCCAACAGCAAAATGTGGGATCAAGACCTAAACAATATTGACGGTCTTACAGATAAAGTAGCTGACTATTTGTATCAAATTACCAATGATGGTATAAAAAATACCGTTGAAAGACTTGTGAAAAACTAGCGCAACTGATTGCCTTTATCTCTTTAGTTACAAGAAAGGATTGAAAACTTATGGCAGTAATCAAAATACACGAAAGAGACAACGTGGCCGTAGTGATCGATAAAGTGAGTAAAGGTGAAGTAGTAAAAGTGGGTTCTTGTTCAGTTATAGCTTTAGATGATATAGATCAAGGCCATAAAATCGCTCTTTATGATATAGAGCAAGGCGAAAATGTTATAAAGTATGGATTCCCAATAGGGCATGCTACAACTCATATAAAGGCCGGCCAGTGGGTTCACAGTCACAATCTGAAAACGAATTTAGGTGAACTTACAGAGTATGAATATACTCCTCGTCTATCCGATGTGAAGGTTGCCGAGGAATGTGGAACTTTCCGGGGTTTTATCCGCGAAGGCGACAAAGTAGGAATAAGAAACGAAATATGGATTATATCCACTGTAAGCTGCGTAAACAGAAATGCCGAGCTTATAGCCAAAATTTCAAAGGAAAGATTTAAAGGGGTAAAAAATCTGGATGGTATTTATGAGCTTACTCATCCTTATGGTTGTTCCCAATTAGGCCAAGATCAATTAAATACTCAAAAGATATTAGCGAATCTGGTAAATCATCCTAATGCGGGTGGAGTCTTGGTTCTAGGCCTTGGCTGTGAAAATAATAATGTTGACGAGTTCAAAAAAGTGTTAGGAAAGTATAATTCTGACAGAGTGAAATTCTTAGTAGCGCAGGAAGTAGAAGACGAAATAGAGGCAGGAGTCGGGCTTATAGAAGAGCTGGTAGAATATGTATCACAATTTGAAAGACAGGATTGCCCAGTTTCAAAGCTTGTAGTAGGTCTTAAATGCGGT
The DNA here is from genome assembly GCF_001896645.1 of Tepidanaerobacter sp. EBM-49. Taxonomy (NCBI): domain Bacteria; kingdom Bacillati; phylum Bacillota; class Clostridia; order Thermosediminibacterales; family Tepidanaerobacteraceae; genus Tepidanaerobacter; species Tepidanaerobacter sp. EBM-49. The sequence goes on along the minus strand of NZ_MPPE01000005.1, from coordinate 120,590 downwards.
GGTTCCGATGGTTTTTCAGGTATTACCGCAAATCCCTTAGTAGGCTCTTTTTCAGATAAATTAATTTCTTGCGGAGGAAGTACCGTCTTAACAGAGGTGCCTGAGATGTTCGGTGCAGAAACTATCCTTATGAATCGAGCAATAAGTCGTGAAGTATTCGATAAAATAGTTAAAATGATAAACGACTTTAAAGAATATTTTATGAGTTACAACCAGCCAATTTATGAGAATCCGTCGCCGGGCAATAAAAAAGGAGGTATTACAACCTTAGAAGAAAAATCTTTGGGATGTGTGCAAAAAGGCGGAACAAGTAATGTAGTAGATGTGTTGGATTATGGCGATGTGGTAAAAAATAGTGGCCTTAGCCTACTTACAGGTCCGGGAAACGATATGGTAGCATCGACAGTTCTTGCTGCTGCAGGGTGTCATTTGATTTTATTTACAACAGGAAGAGGAACTCCACTAGGAACTGCTGTACCAACTATAAAAATTTCTACAAATACCAATCTTTACAACCGTAAATCCAATTGGATTGATTTTGATGCAGGCAGGCTTCTTTCCGGTGAAACAATGGAAAAACTAACTTCGGAATTAATGCGTTATGTTATAAATGTTGCTTCAGGCGAAAAAAGTAAGGCTGAAAAAATGGGATTTAAAGAAATAGCAATTTTTAAAAATGGGGTTACACTTTAGTCATGCAAGGTTCATATAAGACATCCAAAGCTTTATTTCACGTTCTGCAGTTTCCGGCTTATCGGAAGCGTGGACTAGGTTTTCTGTTGTAGAAGTGGCGAAATCCCCTCGGATTGTTCCCGGCAAAGCTTCTTCAATTTGGGTCGGACCATTTATAAGCCTTGCAAGTCTTACAGCGTTAGGGCCTTCTAAGACCATAGCTAAAACAGGTCCGGAAGTGATATTTGCAATTAATTCTTGAAAAAATGGTTTTGACACATGCTCTTCATAATGCTTACATGCCAATTCTTCAGGAACCATAATTAGTTTTGCAGCAGTTATTTTTAAGCCTTTTTGCTCATATCTTTGAATAATAGTACCAGCCAAACCTCGGCGAATTCCATCAGGCTTAATCATGATAAAGGTTTTTTCCATAGACAAGTCCAGCCACATCCCTTCAAAATTTAACTAACTATCTGAGCTATATTTTTATTATTGTATAATATATAGCGTAAAAATCTAATTTTGTCAAATATTTTATACCATCTTAAAACACAAGTGCAAGCGGTCTGCCACTTTGACTTAAATCTGGTTGTTATTTTATTGTAAGTTCAAAAAATAAAATGTTGACAAAAGATTTTATTTGATGTATCCTATAAAAAACTAATTACTGCATCTAAAACCGTTGAGGCGGAGATAAAGATGGTTATGCTCTTACAGAGAGCTCGCGGTGCTGAAAAGCGAGTAGAAAACAAGCCATCAAATGGACCGCTGAGGGCGCAGCCAAAGGCGAAAGCTGAGTATTCTGCGACGTGTAGGCATACGTAAGTTGCCGGGGATATGATAGTATCCTGCTGAGTGCACGGCTGCAATATACCGTGAATCAAGGTGGTACCACGAGCGTAAAGCCCGTCCTTGACTTTTATGTCAAGGACGGGCTTTTTGACGTCCCCCGGCTAAATTCGATACTGTTCTAATTAAAACTATTTATAAAGGGTGTGTTAAAATGTTGCAGCCAAGCCTGTCAGAGGCCAAAAAAATTGCAAAAACAGGGATCTACAAGAACATTCCAATAAGCTGTGAATTATTTCAAGATGGAATTGAACCGCTTGATATTTTATCAAAGTTAAAAAATGCCAGCAACCGCTGTTATATTCTTGAGTCTGCTTACAAAGAGTCAAAATCTGCAAATTACACGTTTTTAGGATTTGATCCATTGTTAGAGATAATTTGTGCCGATAAAAAAGTAACAATTGTAAAGGATTCATCTTCTACAACAACGTCAGAGGATCCTGCTGAGGTTATACGTCAAGTAATGAAAGATAACTTTAGTCTGCGCTTTGACTACTTGCCTCCTTTTACGGGAGGTCTAGTAGGATATTTTTCATATGACTATGTTGGATATGCAGAACCTTCTCTTTTTTTAAATGCAAATGACGCCGAAAATTTTAGGGATATGCATCTAATGCTTTTTGATAAAGTAATTGCTTTTGATAATGTTCATAATCGATTAATGTTAATTGTGAATATAAAATGCGACAATATAGAAGCAGAATACAAACGGGCCTTGAGGGAAATTGAAAATCTTAAAAAACTTATTTTATTTGGTTTGCCCGCCGACGAGATACCTGGCAGAATAACATCTTCAGTGCGCCAGATGTTTACCAAACATCAATATTGCAATATGGTTAACAAAGCCAAAGATTATATTGGGCAGGGAGAAGTTTTTCAAGTGGTACTATCCAATAGACTAGATGCCGATTTTAAAGGCAGCCTTTTAAACACTTACAAAGCTCTTCGACAAATCAACCCATCCCCTTATATGTTTTATATTTTTACCGATGATGTTGAAATTGCAGGTGCATCTCCTGAGACCCTTGTAAAATTGGAAAATGGAGTTCTACACACATTTCCACTGGCCGGAACACGTGCTAGAGGCAAAACCGAAGAAGAGGACAAACGAATTGAAATTGAACTTTTAGCAGATGAAAAAGAGCGTGCAGAACATGATATGCTGGTTGACTTGGGGCGAAACGATATTGGAAAAGTAAGCGAATTTGGCAGCGTAATAGTAGACAAATATATGGACATAGAACATCTTTCCCATGTAATGCATATAGGTTCAGATGTCTCTGGAAAAATTAGGAAAGATTGTGATGCTATAGATGCAATAGCAGCAGTAATTCCTGCCGGCACACTATGCGGCGCGCCGAAGATAAGAGCATGCGAAATAATTGATGAATTAGAAAATGACAAAAGAGGAATATACGGCGGAGCAATTGGATATATAGACTTTGCAGGTAACTTAGATGTATGTATAGCAATACGCGTTGCTTTCACAAAGAACGGAAAGGTATTTGTGCGTTCGGGTGCCGGCATAGTAGCTGACAGCATACCTGAAAACGAATACCAAGAATGTATAAACAAATCTCAGGCGGTTGTGGAAGCGCTAAAAATTGCTCAAGGAGGAATGAATATATGATATTAGTAATTGATAACTATGACAGTTTTTCTTATAACCTTTACCAATTGGCAGGAATGTTAGATTGCGATGCTAAAATTTTCCATAATAATGAAATAACAATTGAAGATATAAAAAAACTTAACCCGAGCCACATTATAATTTCCTCAGGGCCCGGGTATCCTGAAAGTGCAGGTATATGTATGGATGCGGTAAGGGAACTTGAAGAAACAACACCCATACTTGGAGTTGGGTTAGGCCATCAAGTGATTTGTAAAGCATATGGAGCAGATATTATCCGAGCAAAAAAATTTATGCATGGCAAGCAATGCGAAGTAATTATAGACAACGAGAATCCTCTATTTTTCGGTATGCCAAGTCGGATTAAAGTCGCTCGCTATAACTCTCTTAAAGTTTTGGAAGATAATTTTCCCTACTGCCTGGAAATAATAGCGAAAACAAATGAAGAAGAAATTATGGCAATAAAACACCGCGACTACCCAATTTTTGGCCTGCAGTTTCACCCTGAATCAATTTTAACTCCGGATGGTCCGCAAATAATTAAAAACTTTGTAAATATATTGAAAGGGGCATTATTATGATAAAAGAAGCAACGGCAAAACTTATTGAGGATAGAAATTTAACCTATGAAGAAGCTGCGGCCGTTATGGACGAAATCATGAGCGGTAAAAGTTCAAATGTGCAGATCGCAGCCTTCCTTACAGCGCTTTCAGCTAAAGGAGAGACGATAGAGGAAATTACGGCATGTGCTGCCGGTATGCGTAACTATGCTGTGCCGGTCACCCACAATTTTGATCTGCTGGATATCGTAGGAACAGGCGGAGATAAATCAAATTCCTTTAATATTTCAACAACCGCCTCTGTTGTTATAGCGTCAGGGGGCGTAAAGGTTGCAAAGCACGGCAACCGCGCTGCATCTTCAAAAAGCGGGGCAGCAGATTGCTTAGAAGCCTTAGGTGTAAACATCAATCTTTCCGCACAAAAATGTATAAAACTCTTAGCAGAGATTGGAATATGCTTCTTTTTTGCTCAAAATTATCACACTTCCATGAAATATGTGGGACCTGTGCGAAAAGAGCTTGGAATCCGAACCATTTTTAATATTTTAGGCCCTTTAACAAATCCGGGTTTGGCTAATATGGAAGTGCTTGGCGTATATACCGAATCATTAGTAGAGCCATTAGCACATGTTCTTTCAAATCTTGGTGTAAAACGTGGCATGGTAGTGTATGGGCAAGACGGGCTCGATGAGATTTCCAGTTCATCGCCTACAACTATATGTGAATTTACAGAAAATCATTTTAAAAAATATGTCATTATGCCGGAGGATTTTGGTTTTAAACGCTCAGAAAAGAAAGAGCTAATCGGTGGAACACCTGCAGAAAATGCTAAAATAACACTGGATATTTTAAATGGCACAGAGGGGCCAAAATATCAGGCAACAATTTTAAATGCCGGTGCAGGTCTTTATATAGCGGGAAAAGCAAAAAATCACACGGAAGGCGTAAGACTTGCCGAAGAACTAATAAAAAGCGGAAAAGCAAAAGAAAAGCTTGTTCAATTCATTAAAGAGTCAAATAAGCAAGAGGCAGCAGTATGATTTTAGACGAAATTGCAGCATATGCTAGAACGAGAGTTGAAAATGCGAAAAAGGAAATCAGCTTCCAGCATATTCGTGAACAAGCACTGAGCTTGCCCAAAGGAAATTTTTGTTTTAAAAGGGCTTTAGAAAATCCCGATATGTCTTTTATATGTGAGATAAAAAAGGCTTCTCCATCTAAAGGACTTATCTCAATGGATTTTCCATATATTGAAATTGCAAAAGAATACGAGACGGCAGGCGCGGATTGTATTTCTTGTCTTACCGAACCAAAATGGTTTATGGGTTCAGATGAAATATTTTTCGATATACGTTCACATGTAAAGCTTCCCATGCTCAGGAAAGATTTCACAATAGACGAATATCAACTTTATGAGGCTAAGTGCATAGGAGCCGATGCAGTGCTTCTAATCTGTGCACTTCTAGATACCAAAACTATACAGAAATTTCTAACAATATGTGAAGAAATGGGGATTTGCGCGATAGTTGAGGCTCACGATGAAGAAGAAATAAAGTCTGCTGTTTCTGCAGGCGCAAGACTTATTGGGATTAATAACAGAAATCTTAAAGATTTTACAGTGGACTTTACGAATACTTTAAAATTGAAAGACAAAGTTCCTTCTGATATTTTGCTTATTGCAGAATCAGGGATAAAGTCGCAGGAAGACATAAAAGCCTTAAAAAAAGCAGGTGTCGATGCAGTCCTTATAGGCGAAGCTTTAATGAAAGCAAAAAATAAGCACAAAATCCTTGAATCTTTTAGGAGGGCAGCAAGTGGATAGAACGAAAATTAAGATATGCGGCCTTTCTCGATTATGTGATATAGAGTATGTAAATCTTGCAATACCTGATTATGCAGGATTTGTATTTTGGGAGCAAAGCCGCAGGAATGTATCAATTAAAAAAGCTGAGAAACTTAGTAAAGCATTAGATTCATCTATAAAATCCGTAGGCGTATTTGTAAACGCACCTTTCGAAAAAATTATAAATTTATGCGATAAAAACATTATAGATATAATTCAGCTTCATGGCAGCGAAGACAATGAATATATAGCGAAACTTAGAGAATATATTCCCAAAAAGGTGATTTGGAAAGCCTACAAGATTTGTTCTAAAGAGGACCTAAAAGCCGCAGAAAGCAGCGCGGCAGATGCGGTGCTTTTGGATAATGGTTATGGAACAGGCAAATGCTTTGATTGGTCGCTTATAGAAGAATTTACAAGGCCTTTCATTCTTGCAGGAGGGCTTACACAAGAAAATATTTGCGATGCAATCAGGAAATTTCAGCCTTATGCGGTAGATATAAGCTCAGGAGTAGAGTTAGAAGGCGTAAAAGATAAAGAAAAAATACTGAAAGTGGTTACCACTGTCAGAAATTGCTAAGAATATACGAACAAAACTTAAAATTTTAGGAGGAAATTATGTCAAAGGGAAGATTCGGAATACATGGAGGACAATATATACCGGAAACATTGATGAATGCTGTAATTGAATTAGAAGAAGCCTATGATTATTATAAGAATGATCCGGAATTTAACAAAGAACTGGAAGACTTATTTAGAGATTATGCCGGTAGACCTTCTCGCCTGTATTTTGCAAGAAAGATGACAGAAGACCTAGGCGGTGCCAAAATTTACCTAAAGCGCGAGGATCTAAATCATACAGGCGCTCATAAGATAAATAACGTATTAGGCCAAGCGCTTCTTGCAAAAAAGATGGGTAAAAGCCGAGTGATTGCTGAAACAGGAGCAGGTCAGCATGGTGTCGCTGCTGCTACAGCTGCAGCGCTTATGGGGATGGAGTGCGAAATCTTTATGGGAAAAGAAGATACCCGGCGTCAAGCTTTAAATGTATATAAAATGAGACTTCTTGGTGCGAAAGTGCATCCTGTTACATCCGGCACTGCTACACTAAAAGATGCAGTTTCAGAGACTATGCGAGAATGGACAAAGCGGATTAATGATACTCATTATATAATAGGATCTGTTATGGGACCTCATCCATTTCCTACAATCGTAAGGGACTTTCAATCTGTAATTTCGAAAGAAATTAAGTCGCAAATGTTAGAGAAAGAAGGCAGACTGCCGGATATGGTTATAGCCTGTGTAGGCGGGGGTTCTAATGCGATTGGCGCTTTTTATCACTTTATAAACGATAAATCAGTGGAATTAATTGGCTGTGAAGCGGCAGGCAGGGGAGTAGATACTTTTGAGACAGCAGCAACTATTACTACTGGAAAGCCGGGAATCTTTCATGGAATGAAGTCGTATTTTTGTCAAGATGAATATGGACAAATTGCACCTGTATATTCAATATCAGCAGGTTTGGATTATCCGGGTATAGGCCCGGAGCATGCTTATCTTCATGATTGCGGCAGAGCTCAATATGTAGCAATAACTGACGAAGAAGCGGTTTGCGCATTTGAATACCTGTCGCGGACAGAAGGCGTTATTCCAGCCATCGAAAGCGCCCACGCAGTGGCTCAAGCAATAAAAATAGCGCCTTCTATGGGTAAGGATAAGATTTTAGTTGTCAATATATCCGGCCGCGGTGATAAAGACTGTGCTGCAATTGCTAGATACAGAGGGGAGGACATGATAAATGAGTAACATAAGTAAAGCATTTGACCATGGCAAGGCATTTATTGCGTTTCTAACCTGCGGAGATCCGGATTTAGATACTACAGAAAAATTAATAAAGGTTATTGCTGATTCTGGCGCAGATCTAATCGAGCTTGGAATTCCATTTTCCGATCCTACTGCAGAAGGACCGGTAATCCAAAACGCAAATATGAGGGCGCTGGCCGGCAAAGTAACAACGGATAAGATATTCGATATGGTCTATAGAGTTAGAAAAACTGTAAAAATTCCTATGGTCTTTATGACTTATGCCAATGTTGTATTTTCTTATGGAACAGATAGATTTATAAAGAGAGCATCTGAAGTTGGTATGAGCGGATTGATACTTCCTGATGTGCCCTTTGAAGAAAAAGAGGATTTTGCGCCTCTGTGTAGAAGATATGGAATAGAACTTATTTCTCTTATCGCGCCTACTTCAAATCAGCGCATTTCAATGATTGCAAAAGAAGCGGCAGGTTTTGTCTATTGTGTTTCGTCTTTAGGAGTTACAGGGGCGAGAAATGAAATCAGTTCAGATAATATACAAAATATGATAAAACTTGTCCGAGAGTCTACAAATATCCCTACAGCCGTAGGATTTGGAATTTCAAATGCTAATCAGGCTGCAGAAGTGGCCAAGCTTGCTGATGGAATCATTGTAGGTTCTGCTATTGTTAAAATCATCGAAGAATACGGAAGAAATGCAGCGCCTTTAGTTTCGGAATATGTAAAAACAATGAAAGAAGCGATAAATTCGTGAAAACCCTCCTTGTAGGAATAAATGCAAAATATATTCACACAAACCTTGCAATAAGGGATATATTTGGCTATATAAAACAGAACAACAAAGAAGAAGACATACAGATTTATGAAGCAACAATTTATGATGAATTAGACGATATCTTAGAAGATATTATATCTTATCAACCCGACGTAATCGGTTTTTCGTGCTATCTTTGGAATATAGAAAGCGTATTATATTTAGCAGAAAACATCAAAAAAATAAGACCGGAGACAAAAATTGTTTTAGGCGGTCCCGAAGTATCTTATGAGGCAGAAAATCTACTGGAAAGGAATCCCTTTGTAGATTATGTAATTTTGGGAGAGGGAGAGGAAAGATTTTTTAAATTGCTGCTGCATTTAAAAAGCGGAGCTCTTCTTGATACAATCGATGGTTTGGCATATAAAAAATGGAACGATATTTTAATACAGTCCCCAAAGTCATATGTAAACTTGAATAAAATTCCATTTCCATACATTAACGAGAACGAGAATTTAGAGAACAAGTTAGTATACTACGAAACATCGCGAGGATGCCCTTTTAGATGTGCTTTTTGCTTGTCATCTCTTGAAACTGCCGTAAGAGAAGCCGATCTTGACAAAGTGGAGCAAGACTTTATGCGTTTTTTGAGAATGGGAGTAAGGATAGTTAAGTTGGTAGACAGATCCTTTAACTGCAATCTGCCGCGAGCGCTGAGACTTCTTGAAATCATTCGCAGCTTGCCGCAGGATATGATATTTCACTGCGAAATAAATCCGGAGTTGGTAAATGAGGAGTTTATTGAAGCTTTACAGGGCATTGAAGACAGGCTGCAGTTTGAAGTAGGTATTCAAAGCACAAATCCTGAAACATTAAAAGAAATATCAAGGACTCCTAATACAAAAAAATCTCTTGAAGGAGTAAAGCGCCTCAAATCAGCAGGCATAAAACTTCATGTAGACTTAATCGCCGGTCTCCCGCGCGAAAACTTTAAAAGCTTTGGCAATTCTTTTAATGAAGTGTACAATCTTCGTACTGATGAAATACAGCTTGGATTTTTGAAGCTTTTAAAAGGAACAAAACTTAGGACAGATGCACATAAATATGGTATTATATATCGCTCAAAGCCCCCTTATGAAATTTTATACAACAATGACATAACATATGAAGAGCTTTGCATATTAAAGGGAATTGCACGCCTCTTAGACAAATATTACAATACAGGCCGATTTTACCATTCCCTTATCTACTTAGAAGAGAAATTTAAATGCCCCTTTGAGCTTTACCAGGCATTTTATGATTATTGTAAAAGAAAAGGTCTTTTTAAAACTAGGCATTCTTTAAAAGACCGATATGACATATTATATTATTTTGCAGAAAGTTTAGGAACAGATATCGTGAATTTTGACATTTTTAAAGATATCCTTAAATTTGATTTTCTACTGACAAATGGTAAAGCTGCTATGCCTAGATGTATTGAGGCTTGCGAAGATCGAGAATTTTTAACCATAGCCAAGAAATACATTTACAACAATAAATGGCTTAAGGAAAATCTTCCTCAAGCCATAGGATTCTCAAATCATGAACTTTCCAGATATCTTGCTTACGGGCTTTTTAACTATGACATCCCTTATAACTATAATGTAAAAAAGAAAAAGGGAGTTGTCTTCTTGCAGAAAAATAGCAAAAACTATTACGCTGATTTTGAGGTCTAAGCCAGCATTATTCTGTCTTCTGCAAATTTCTCGCCCTGGACTTGTTCAAACTTACTAAGCAGCCGTGGGATAGTCATTGAAGCCTTTTCTTCACCACTAATATCTAAGACGATTTGACCATTGTGCATCATTATAAGTCTATTTCCCATTTTGATTGCATGCTCCAGATTGTGGGTGACCATAATTGTCGTTAACTTGTTTTTTTGTACGATTTCCTCTGTCAGGCTGTTTACCAATACAGCTGTTTTTGGATCCAGTGCAGCAGTATGCTCATCTAAAAGCAGCAACTTAGGCTTTTTCATCGTAGCCATAATCAAAGTCAAAACTTGACGCTGACCACCGGAGAGAAGCTTTACCTTTGTAGAAAGACGATTTTCAAGACCCAGATTAATGTTTTCAAGATACTCCTTAAATATATTTCTTCGCTGAGCATCCAATCCTCGGCGAAGCATCATATTGTTTGGACGAGCATACGCTATTGATAAATTCTCTTCGATAGTCATGGATGGGGCGGTGCCAAGCATTGGATCCTGAAAAACCCGACCTATAAATGCAGCTCTTTTGAATTCCGGCAGATTTGTTATATCCTTGCCATCAAGGTATATCTTTCCACTGTCCGGAAAATAAACACCTGCAATGATATTCAGTAGCGTCGATTTTCCTGCGCCATTACTTCCGATAACGGTTATAAAGTCGCCATCACTAACTTCAAGAGACAAATCATTTAAAACTCTATTTTCGTTAGGGGTATTGCGGTAGAATATTTTTTGTATATGCTCAAGAATCACCATAGGAATCACACCTTTGCACGCGAAGTTTTATTGACTGCCTTATTTGAGGGGCTGTAAGGGCTATAATTACAACGATTGCCGTAAAAAGCTTTAAATCAGAAGCCTGCGCCAATCGGAAGGAAAGAACCAGCGAAATGCTAAATCGATATAAGAATGAGCCGAAAAGCACTCCTAACGTACTGATAAATACACTTCCTTCTCCGAAAAGCGTGGTGCCTATTATAACTGAAGCAAGGCCGGCTACAATCGTCCCAACTCCCATACCGGCATCAGCAAAACCCAAATATTGAGCAACCAATGAACCGGACAAGGCCACAAGACTATTAGAAATTACAAGCCCTATAGTTTTTGCCATATCAGTATTTACTCCCTGGCTTCGTATCATCTGTGGATTGTCACCGGTTGCTCTTAGCGCAAAGCCCATCTGTGTTTCTAAAAAGGTGTCAATTATAAACTTTATAAGCAAAGCAAAAACAATAAAGAATGCAAGATAAATAAATTTCATTGGAAATGACGGCCAAACTCGGCTTATAAAAGATTCTGCCATAGAATAGATAGTAGGCTGATTTAGCAGAGGAGTGTTCGGCCTGCCCATTATCCTAAGGTTTATTGAATAAAGCGATGTCATGGTCAAGATACCTGACAAAAGGTCACTGATACCGGCTTTTGTGTTTAAAAATCCTGTTACATAACCGGCCAAGGCGCCTCCTAAGATTGCGCCAAAAGTTCCTACTACCGGATTATATCCGCTTACGATGAGGGCTGCTGTGATGGAAGCCCCAAGAGGAAAACTTCCATCTACAGTCAAGTCAGAAAACTTTAGAATCTTAAAGGTCATATATACACCAATTGCCATGATTCCGTAGACTAAACCTTGCTCTAAAGAAGTCAGGAATAAGTTTTGCAACATTTATGGACACCTCAATTATTTTTCTAATATCTCATCTGCCCTAGACAATACTTCTTGAGGGATAGTAATTCCAAGAGCTTCTGCTGATTTCTTATTTATAATAAGCTTTAAATCTTTTGAGCTTTCTACCGGCATCTCTGCAGGATTTTCGCCATTTAAAACCCTGGCAGCCATTTGGCCGGTTTGTTTACCCAGAAGATAATAATCTATTCCAATAGTGGCTAAGGCTCCACCTTCTACTTCGCCGCGCTCGGCTCCTATAACAGGTATTTTTGCCTCATTGGCAACTTTTACAATGTTGCTTATCGCGGAAGCTACGGTGTTATCTGTGGGAGTATAAATTGCATCTACTTTGCTAACTAATGACTGGACTGCTTGATTTATTTCGCTGGTATTGGCAACCGTTGCTTCAAATATGGTAAGATCAAGCTCTTTTGCAGCCTCTTTTGCTATGTTTACCTGAACAACAGAATTGGGCTCTGCAGCATTGTAAATTATACCTACATTTTTAGCCGAAGGAATTATTTCCTTTAACAACTTCAATTGGTCCTTTACAGGATTCATATCGGTAGTGCCTGTAACATTTGTACCAGGCTTTTCCATGCTTTTAACAAGACCTGCATCTACCGGATCGGTAACAGCAGTTACAAGTATAGGAATGTCTTTTGTGGCATTTGCAGCAGCTTGGGCTGATGGAGTTGCGATAGCTAAAATAAGGTCTACTTTTTCATTGATAAGCTTATCGGCTATTGCTTGCGTTGTTGAAAAATCTGCCTGAGCGTTTTCGACAATAATTTCAATATTTTTACCTTCTTCAAAACCGGCTTCCTTAAGACCGTCTACAAAACCTTCCCGAGCTGAATCAAGTGCAGGGTGTTCAACAAACTGCGATATTCCGATTTTGTATACCTTATTATTTGCATCTGCATTTGTGCTGTTTGATGTACCAGGAGTTGATTCTTGAGACGTTGAACCGCCGCCGCATCCTGCCTGGATAAGAGCTAGCGCGAGAATTAAAATCATTATTACAATAGATGTTATAAAAGTTTTTTTCATTTTGAATGCCCCCTTTTGTTTAGCTTGCAGGACAGAAGCAAGTAGTACACTTGCAAAGCTGAACCAGGAGTAAAAAGATACAAAAAAGCACTCGGCAAGAGTGCTTGATGTAACTCTACGTTTTCTCCTACCGTCCTACCATGCTACAAGTTAATTCAATTTATTTGGCTAAAGTATATAATTATTAGGTCAATTTGTCAATAGTGAATTCTAACAGTAATTTATGAATATTTAGATTTCACCTTCACTACGAGGTAGTGTGCGGTGTCCGAGACCTATGACTACTTCATTAAAGCTTAAAAACCCTATAGCGAAAAACATTGCTACGCTTATATGTTCTCCATACCTGGCAATTCCGATTTTACCTCCCACATTAAAGCCTACAGCTTTTTGCAAAACCTGAGAAAGGGCTTCCCGTGTAGCTCCTATAAGGGCTCCTTCTAATACATGAACGTTTTCCTTTATGACACCTTCTCGTTTTGCGGCGACCAAAGATCTTTCTATAATTTTTTCGATAGAATCTATTAAATTACCGCCAAAATCTACTGCACAAACCTTAACATTCATATCACGGAATGTCTTTTTGAGCTCAGCTTCTTCTGCGCGGGTTGAAATTGCCATTTTTATTGCAATTTTTGCCACATCAGTACTTTCCAAGATAAAGCCCCCTTATATAAGATATTCAGACGCGAATTCTTCTTTAGTATATCACAGAATATACGGTTTTTCTATATTACTGAATTTTATACGAAATGTATCATTTCAGGACAAAAAATACATATAAAATTTTTTATTACAAAGAAGGATTTACTAAAGTATTATAGAATAATATAATATAGATAGCGGAGCGGATTGCAAGGAAAAATTAAGGGTAAAGTCATTTAAGCGGGGGGTTTATATTGCCATATACCTTATGCCCGTATTGCAATAAAAAATCGTATTCTGCAGCAGAACTGAGAACGTGGATTTGCCCATATTGCAATAAAACCGTGAAGAAAGAAGAAGGAAATAGGGAAATCGTAAAGAGCGAGCAGGCAAAATAGCCTGCTCGCTTTAAATCATTGGTTTTAGCCTACTGAGAATGCAGCAAGCCACCCTGCCTATGCGGGTGTGATGGATTTAGATCAGTTTCTTAAAGTTTTTGTCAATTCCAAGGATATAACTTGCAATATTAAAAGAATGATCCCCTACGCGCTCCAAATTATTTATTATATCCAAATAGATAACGCCTGAACTTGGCACGCATGCACCACTGCTTAAACGCTTAATGTGACTTAATCGCAGCTCTTTTTCCATTGCGTCAATTTCTTCTTCTCTGGCTATTACGGTTTTTGCAGAAGATTTATCCCAAGCTAAAAATGCATTTATTGCAATAGAAAAGGTTTCTGTAACTTTTTCAGACATTTTTATTAGTTCAACTATAGCTTCTTCACTAAGAACTAAACGATGCTCATTTTTAAATTCCGCAAGCTCCAACACATTCATTGCATGATCGCCGACTCGCTCCATATCATTTACCGCATTTATCAGATCTGTTATTGAACCTTCTCCGGTTTCCGGCAAAGAAGAGCGTGAAAGCAGAGCTAAATATCTTGTAATTTCTCTTGCAAGCTCATTTATTACTTCTTCCTTTTCCTTTGCTATTTTACCCTTTTTCTCATCGTAATTTACAAAAGTATCCAATGAATCTTTTAATGTCTCTAAAGCCAGATTTCCCATCCGACCTATTTCTTTTTTTGCTTGCTCAAGAGCCAAAACAGGTGTTTCTATTAGCCGATCATCTATATACTTTACGCCGTGTTCGATAACTACTGCTTCACCTGGCACAAGATGTAAGATTAATCTTATAATTAAAAACGTAAAAGGAAACTGAATAATAGTATTTGTCAAATTAAAAATAGTATGTGCATTAGCTATCTGTCGGACCGGGTCAAGAGAGGTCATAGCTACAATTTTTTCAACAATCGGTAGGATCATCAAAAATAATGCGCTTCCGATTATATTAAACAGCAAGTGAAAAATTGCAGCTCTTTTTGCCGTAACATTTGCTCCGATACTTGCCAGAAGTGCTGTGACACATGTTCCTATGTTATCTCCAAATAATATAGGAAGAGCTGAGGAAATAGTTAATATGCCTTGACTTGCCAAGGCCTGAAGAATACCTATCGTAGCACTGCTGCTTTGAATTATACTTGTTGTAAGGAAACCGACTACCACGCCGAGAATTGGATTTTTGCTAAAAGTTGCGATAAAGTCAACGAATTGTGGGACATCGGCAAGGGGTTTTAATGCGATTTCCATTGTCTGCATTCCGTAAAATAAAAGCCCGAAGCCTAATACCACTTGTCCTATGTATTTTTGAGATTTAGTTTTACCTAAAAATAATATTATCGTTCCGATTCCTATAGAAGGCAGGGCAATGTTTGTAAGCTTAAAAGCAATTAGTTGAGCTGTCACAGTAGTTCCGATGTTAGCTCCCATTATTACACCGACTGCCTGAGAAAGGTCTATTATTCCTGCATTTACTAAACCAACTACCATAACTGTTGTAGCACTGCTACTTTGTATTATGGCGGTAACAAACGCTCCCACAATTACCCCTAAAAAGCGGTTCCTGGTCAGCAATTCCAATAAACCCTTCAAACGATCTCCTGCTGACATTTCAAGTCCTTCGCCCATAATTTTCATTCCATATAAAAATAGGCCCAAACCGCCAAATAAAGTTAAAAATGAGTTTAATGTCAAGGCAGCACCTCCTTGTTGATGAAATAAGTTTTGTTATTCACAAGTGCTTTTTAATTTTATCATGAGTCAAATATAAAAACAATCTTCAGGCACGCGCATTTAGTCTTTGTTCAAAGCTCTGTAAATCTCTGTATATTGACGGTCCTTGCCGTAAAATCTATAATAAGGGTAAGGCGCGATTACAAAATTTAAAAAAATAATTAGATAATTTGTAAGCTGCAGGGAGGAAAACAGGTGCATGATATAAAAATACTTGTAGTTGATGATGAAAAGCGCATAGTAGATTTGGTAAAAATATACTTGGAAAGAGAAGGATTTTCAGTAGATGAAGCTTTCGACGGTCAGCAGGCTTTAGACAAGATATCGAGCTCATCCTATGATCTGATTATTTTAGATCTTATGCTTCCTATAGTAGACGGCTGGACGGTTTGCAAAGATATAAGGCAAAAATATGATACGCCGATAATAATGCTGACAGCCCGGGGAGAAGAATTTGATAAGGTTTTAGGCTTTGAACTCGGGGCGGATGATTATGTAGTAAAACCCTTTAGCCCTAGAGAACTTACAGCTAGGGTAAAAGCTCTGCTCAGGCGCATAGTTTCTAAGGAAGATGAGGAAAGTGAGATACTCGCATTTCCTGAGCTGATGATAGATCCGATATCCAGGGTTGTAAAGGTCAATAATAAAGAAGTGGCTCTTACTCCTAAAGAATTTGATCTTCTCTACTTTTTAGCTAAAAACAAGGGAAAGGTGTTTAGCAGAGAGAAACTTCTAAAGGAAGTTTGGGGATACGATTTTTATGGCAGCCTGCGGACAATAGATACACATATAAAGCAGCTTAGAGAAAAATTAGGGCGAAGTAAGGCTGCTTCCTATATAAGCACTATTTGGGGAATCGGCTATAAATTCGAGGTGGAAAAGTGATTCCGAGGAAAAGCATTGTTACGAAACTGTGGATTTATATGACGGTTCTTACAGTCGTCGCTCTTCTAATCTCTGGCTTAGTACTTTCAAACATATTTGAAGATTTTTATTTTAATATGCGAAAGAACGAGATGATAAACGAGGGGCAGCAGCTTATATCTTTAATTCTAGGAGGTATAAATCCTTCAGAACTGCTTGACATAAGTAAATTTATAAATGCATATTCGGTGATAATTGACAGACAAGGGCTAATCCAGGCAAGCTCAAATGTTCTAAAATTTGAGGGTGTAGCTATTGGACCTAAAGAGCTTAGGGAGGTGCTCAATGGCAACATTGTTGTAAGCAAAAGTTTTGTATCTCAGTTTGATGCAAATATGCTTACAGTAGCGCTGCCCATTAGAACCGAAGGCAATGTAATTGGAGGCGTAATACTATTTTCCCCTATGTCTTCTATCGAAAGCACTATTTGGCAAATTAGATATTTGGTACTTTCGGTAGCAGGGGCATCAGTCTTAGTTTTGACGGCCTTAAGCCTTGTACTATCAAAGACTATTTCCAAACCTCTCATCCAAATGAAAAAAGTCGCAGAAGAAATAGCAAGAGGCGAATTCGGCACTAAAGTTAAGGTAAAATCTCAGGATGAAGTGGGGACATTAGCAAATGCGATAAACTATATGTCCGAGGCTTTAAATAAAAATATCAATATGCTTGATCAAGAAAAAAGGCAGCTTCAGAATATATTGCTCAGCATGACTGATGGTGTTATTACTTTCGATGCCGAAAATCGTGTTATAATGGCAAACCCCCAAGCCGTTGAGATGATACCTGATTTGAAGCAAAATGGTGAATTAAAAGTGCCAAAAATAATCGAGCCGATTGTAAAAAAAGCCATGAAATGCAGTGAATTTATCAGTGAAGAGCTAGAGATAGATGGAAAGGTTGTAGCGGTAAAAATGACTCCTTTGTTAAGTGATGATGGTGTGCTGCAAGGGGTTTTGGCTGTACTGCAAGATATCACGCGAGAGAGAAATCAAGAGGACTTAAGAAAGGAGTTTTTAAGTGATGTTTCCCATGAACTCAGGACACCGTTAACTTACTTGCAAGGCTATACAGAAGCATTAATTGACGGGATTGTCAAAGATTCTGATGAACATGACCGATATCTTAATATTATACTTGAAGAAACTTTGAGGCTGCGCCGCTTAGTTGATGAACTATTGGAGCTTTCGCACATGGAGGCAGGCCACTTAAATATACAAAAAGATTACGTTTCAATAAAAGAATTAGTTGAACAAGTTTGCAAAAAATTCCTTCCTATCTGTGAGGAAAAGAATATTAACTTGAAAATAGAAATAGAAAATATACAGCCGATTTTAATTGATGAAGATAAAATAGAGCAGGTAATGATAAATCTTATTGATAATGCTATAAGGTATTCGCCCAGCGGTCAAGATGTGCTGATTAAGGCAGGAGCCGATGAAACAGGAGTTACAATTTCTGTCAGAGATAGCGGAAGCGGTATACCGGACGCCGAACTGCCTTTTATCTGGGAAAGGTTTTACAAAGTTGACAAATCCAGAGCGAGGAAAGATAGCGGCACAGGGTTAGGACTTGCTATTGCAAAAAGAATAGTTGAGCTTCACAATGGAAAAATATGGGCAACAAATTGTGCGGAAGGAGGTACTGAATTTTCCTTTTTTATACCTTGGACACATAACTAATTTTATTAAGAGGTGATGTGATTGCAAAAAACAAAGCAAGAAGTTAAAGAGTTTTTGAAGCAATATTCTATGAGCTATGAAGAAATAGACATAGAAGAGAATTGTAAACTGTTTGTAGAAGAAATGGAAAAAGGTCTTAAAGGAGAGGCTAGCTCCCTCCAGATGATACCCACGTACATAAGTCTTGGGGAAAAGGTGCCTTTTAATGAACCCGTTATAGTCTTAGATGCCGGAGGGACTAATTTTAGAGTTGCGGGATGCTATTTTGATGAAGAAAAAGGACCGATTATCGAAAATTACAAGTCCTATCCTATGCCCGGCGTTGAACGAGAAACATCTAAAAAAGAATTCTTTGAGACAATTGTAAATTTCATGAAGCCATTGCTTAATTACAGCAAAAAAATAGGATTTTGCTTTTCATATCCTACTGAGGCTCTTCCTAACAAAGACGGGAAGGTTCTACAATTCAGCAAAGAAATAAAACTCAGCGAGCTCATAGGAGAGGCAGTGGGCGAAGGCTTGTTAAAAGCCTTAAAAGATGCGGGGTTTTCCGATGATAAAGAAATAGTTGTTTTAAACGATACAGTTGCTACACTCCTTGGAGGCAAAGCTACATACCCGGACCGAGTGTTTTCGAGTTATGTAGGTTTCATCTTGGGCACCGGAACAAATACGTGCTATGTGGAACAGAATAAAAACATAAAAAAGCTTCCGGATATTCAAAATAAATTAGGTTCTATGATAATAAATATTGAGTCCGGCGGGTACGCAAAGGCCCCACAAGGCGTAATTGACAAAGAGTTCGATCTTCAGACAGCAAATCCCGGCTCTTATACTTTCGAAAAAATGATTTCCGGAAGATATCAAGGAGGCTTGATTTCTGCTGTAGTGAAAAAAGCTGCAGAAGATAAGCTTGTTACAAAAGAATTTTCCGACAGACTTGACAAAATTGGCGAAATTACAGCGGTGGATATTAATGATTTCTTGTACTACCCCTATTCAAAAAGCTTACTTTCCACTTGCTGCCTTGGAGATAGCAACGATGCCATAGTTTTATATCATTTAATCGATGCGATTATTGAAAGAGCCGCAAAACTCACTGCTATAAATCTTTCAGCAATTTTATCTAAAACCGGCGAGGGAACAAATCCGTGCAAACCCGTTTGCATAACTTGCGAAGGTTCTACCTTCTATAAATCAAAATTATTTAGGGATAAACTTGTTTACTACATGAAAGATTATCTAAATGACAAAAAGGATATGTATTTTGAATTTGTGCGAGCTGATAATTCAACGCTTATAGGAGCAGCTATTGCAGGTTTGATGAATTAACTAAAAACTCTGTGCTAAAAAATCTTTAGCACAGAGTTTTAGATCAAATTTCTTTTATCACTGTTTCCAGCGGATAATAGGGGAGATTATGGGCGTTTGCAACTGCCTCATATGTGATTTTTCCATTTAAGACATTTACACCTTTTGCAAGAGCAGGATCTTCTAAAACAGCCTGTTTCCACCCTTTGTCGGCTATCTTTAAAAGATAAGGCAAGGTAGCATTGGTCAAGGCAAGAGTTGATGTGCGCGGTACTGCGCCAGGAATATTTGAAACCGCATAGTGAATTACACCATGTTTTACAAATACCGGGTCGGCATGAGTTGTTGGATGATCTATGGTTTCAACACAACCTCCCTGATCTATGGCAACATCTACAATGACACTGCCGGGCTGCATGTTTTTGACCATGTCTTCAGTTATAAGCTTGGGTGCTTTAGCGCCGGGAATCAGAACCGATCCTACTACAAGATCTGCGGTCTTTAGCGCCTCAGTTATATTTAAACGATTTGAATATAGTGTTTCAAGTCTGCCCATGAAAAGATCATCAAGGTATCTTAGCCTGTCCACATTTACATCTATTACTGTAACATGAGCGCCAAGACCCATAGCTCTTCTAATAGCGCCTGTGCCCACAGTTCCTGCTCCAACCACAACTACTGAGCCGGGAGTAACTCCCGGGACACCTTCTAAAAGAATTCCCTTGCCTCCTCGAGTTTTTTCAAGATATATTGCACCTTCCTGAATGGCCATGCGGCCTGCAATTTCGCTCATGGGTGTTAACAAAGGAAGACTTCTATCACTGCGCTGAACCGTTTCATAGGCTATTGCAGTAACTCCTGAATCGACAATGGCCTTAGTAAGCGCTTCGTCGGCTGCAAGATGCAAATAACCGAAGAATACCAATCCGGGTCTTAAGTATTTATACTCCGACTCGTGGGGCTCTTTAACCTTTATCACTAGCTCACTTTTCTCCCACACAGTTGAGGCACTGTCAATTATTGTTGCCCCTGCAGCCTCATAACTTTCGTCAGAAAAACCAGACCCCAGACCTGCCCCTTTCTCAATTAGCACTTGATGGCCACTGGATATAAGGGCGTCTGTGCCTGCTGGTGTAATAGCCACTCGATTTTCTTGTTCTTTTAATTCTTTAACGACACCGATGATCATTTTTTTGCCTCCTCGAAAATTACAAACATTAAGCTTTAAGCAACATTTATGCATATTGAAAGTATATCAAAAAAATAATTGCTGCACCAGTAAGATTTAAAAAAAATTAAGGCAGGGGATACCTGCCAAAAAAGGGGGTTAATAATTAAGATGTATAAAAGGGGATTTAACGATCAAGTTTATTTTACCAGAAAAATTACAGCAGAAATTTGTGCAAAATGTGATGTTTTTGTGATAATGCGGTATAACGGAAGTGGAAACATCTTGCCAAGTTTGATATAATTCATGTGAATAAACTTTAGAGGGAAGCCAAATGGAGAATAATGATAATAATGTAAGCAAAGAAATTGATGTTTGTGAAGTGTTTAGTATTGAAGAAGATAAAGTCAGGAAACTTGCAGGTACTATTCCTGATATGGTGGATTTGGCAGATTTATTTAAAGTCCTAGCGGATGAAACCAGGGTAAAGATTGTATACTTGCTTTCAAAGGATGAATTATGTGTATGCGATATAGCAACTCTTTTAAACTCTACAGTTTCAAATGTATCGCACCATTTAAGAGTGCTTAGAACAGCTCACCTGGTAAAATTCCGCAAAGAAGGTAAACAAGTATTTTATACATTAGATGACGAACATGTGGTTCATATTATAAAAGAAGGATTTGAACATGTAAACCATATTCATCGGGAAAAATAAAAGAGTTGCAGCAGGAGGAATAATTTATGTTTAATCCGGAGAAAATTGCAGAGTTTCCAGAAAAACCCGGTGTTTACATTATGAAAGATAAACGAGGAAGAATTATTTATATAGGCAAGGCTGTGTCTTTAAAAAACAGAGTAAGGTCTTACTTTCAGTCACCAAAAAACCTACCTGTGAAAGTTGCCTCAATGGTTCCGAAAATCGAAAATATTGAATATATAGTAACGGATTCAGAAGTTGAAGCACTTATCTTAGAATGTAATTTAATCAAGTTTAACAGACCGAAATATAATATATTGTTAAGAGATGATAAGCAGTATCCTTATATTAAAATCGCAACTAGTCAACCTTTTCCGCGCCTGGAAGTTGTAAGAAGGGTAAAAAAAGATGGTGCTCGCTATTTTGGACCTTATGCCGATGTTGGAGCAATGAGGGAAGCTATAGATGTAATAAATAAAGTATTCCCTATTCGCAGCTGCAAAAAAGATTTAAGTCAGGTACCGCTAAAAGAAAGACCCTGTCTTAATTATTATATAAAACGCTGCCTTGCGCCGTGTCAGGGTTCGGTGGAACAAGAAGAATATGATGAAATGATAAAAAATATCGTTATGTTTTTAGAGGGCAAGCAAGAAACTCTTATTAAACAATTAAGAGAAAAAATGGAAGAAGAAGCCGCAAAACTAGATTTTGAAAAAGCCGCAATACTTAGAGACCAAATATCAGCATTACAGAAAGTTCTTGAAGAGCAAAAGATCGTATCTACTGACATGACTGACCAGGATATTATTGCAATGGCAAGAGGCATAGATACAGTATGTATTCAGGTGTTTTTTGTAAGAGAAGGAAAACTCGTGGAACGAGAGCCATTTATCCTTAGCAATACTAATGGCGCAGAGCGCAAGGAAATTCTTACCGCTTTTGTAAAGCAGTTCTATAATAATACAAATTTTATCCCTAAGGAAATTATAATTGAGGAAGAAATTGAAGATAAGACTACAATACAAGAATGGCTTTATGGGAAAAAGGGTTCTAAAGTGTATATATCAATTCCTAAAAGAGGAGAAAAGAAAAAACTAGCTGAAATGGTAGCGGAAAATGCACGAATATACTTAGAACAAATTGAAAATAAAGATGAACGAGAGAAACTTAAAAACATGCAAGCGCTTGAAGAACTGCAAAAATATCTTGGTTTAAAAGATATACCTCATAGAATCGAAGCGTTTGATATCTCAAATACACAAGGGACAGAATCAGTAGCATCAATGGTGGTTTTTGAAGAAGGACAGCCTAAAAAAGAAGATTACAGGAAATTTAAAATCAAGACAGTCGAAGGGCCAAATGATTTTGAAAGCATGAGAGAAGTTATTTTTAGGCGTTTTAAAAGAGCGATTTTAGGCGATGAAAAATTTAACAATCTACCAGACCTATTGCTGATTGACGGAGGTAAAGGACAATTAAGGTATGCGCGAGAAGCTCTGAGAGAGCTAGGATTAGAGTCCATATTTACAATAGGACTTGCAAAAGAGTTTGAACATATTTTTGTAGAAGGAAAAGAAGAACCCATAGTATTGCCCGAAGATTCGGAAGCTCTTTATTTAGTTCAGCGAGTGCGAGATGAAGCTCATCGCTTTGCAATAACTTTTCATAGAAGTTTGCGCAGCAAAAGAAATTTAAAATCTGCCTTGGATGATATTCCGGGTATAGGAAAAGCCCGCCGATTAGCACTCCTTAAGACTTTTGGCAGTCTTGAGGGCATCAGACAGGCTTCTGTTGAAGAACTTGCCGGCGCACCAGGAATGAACAAAAAAGCTGCTCAGGCGGTCTATGACCATTTTCATTGATTAAGGCATATCCCTGCAGTAATTGCTCCAATAAATTGGCCATCTTTTAAAATTGGTGTTGCAACATTAATTGTTGGTTTTCCTGTAAGGGCTGAAATATACATTTTTGAGGTAAAATCTTGTCCATTTTTCGTAGATTTAAACCAGTCTCTAAAAGAAAAATCAGTTACTTCGGAAGGATTAGAGTTTGCTATACTTTTTCCGTGTTCATCTACGGTTATTATACCGGTAATGCCCGGAAATTCCTTCTTCAATTCATTAAAGATCCTCATATGTTCTTCTTTTTTCATTGAAAGCATCTCATTTGATTTTGCATGTTTTTTAAGTGCATTAAGCAGTTTTAATTTTACTTCTTGCGATACATCATATTCCTTATTCTTTAACACTTTACCAACATAGCCTGATATTTCGGATGAAACTTTCAAAAGACTCTCCGTAGAATTATTTATATTGTTCATTACAGCAGCTTGCTCCTCAGAAACTGCTGCAGTTTCCTGGAAAGCGGCAGAAATGTTTTCTGTAAGTGAGGAAAAATCCACAATTAAATTTTTGATATTTTCTGTAGCGGTAGCCTGATCTTTTGTGAGTTTGCTTATATGGTCCATTGATTTTAGCGTATTTTCGATTATTGTCGAAGTGGCTTGTAAAGAATTTTTTGTAGTATTTGCCTGTTCGGCCTCTTTTTTTATTTTATCAAAACTCGATACAATTTCCTCTGACAATTCAAGGATATTATTACTAATATTTTCAATATTTTCTCTGATTTCGCCGGCGGCGGATTGAGCGTTTATGGAGAGTTTTCGGATTTCATCAGCTACTACTGCAAACTGTTTGCCTGCATTGCCTGCTCTTGCAGCTTCGATTGCTGCATTTAAGGAAAGTAGGTTTGTTTGTTTTGCAATACTTTCAACGGAACCTATAATACCGCCTATTTTGTCTGCCTCTTGCTTTAAAAATTGGACTTTTTGGGCGGTGGCATTATTTTCTTCCGATGTGAGTTTAACTGAATTCACAAGGTTTTCAATTAGCTTAGATGTTTCGTTTAAAGATTTTTGAACTTCCTTATTCCCCAAGACTACATTGTCGGTTTCCTTAGCTATGCGATTAGAAAACTCGCTTAGATTTGCAACTTCATTTACGGCATTGGTGCATGCCTTTACTTGCTCTTCGGCTCTTTGAGCTATATGGCTAATAGTCTCTGCGACTTCTTGAGAAGCCTTGGCCGAAGTTTCAGTTTCTGAAGAAAATTTCCTACATAATTCCTGCAACTGTTCTGAAGCTATAGAAAGTTCACCTGTAAGATGCCTCGTGTTTTGAGTGACGCCGGCAATTTCTTTGCAGAGCTTACCAAGAGCGCCGCCTTTTGCGATGTCGTCGAAATTTTGCCATAAGAGCCCTTCGTTAAATTGCTGAAGCCGTTTAATAATTGCTTCAATCTTATCATTTTCTCTTTTTTTACCAACGAGATATACAACCAAGAAAATTATGATAACTACTGCTAAAGCATAAATCATGTAAGTCCCCTTTAGTCCGTCTGAAAGTTGCAAAAGTAGTTCCCTCCTAAATTTCAAGATATGTGTTTCTTATCAAAAATCGATTTAATAGATTCTAAAGCTGTTTCGATATCGCTTCTGGCAATTCCATAATGAGTTACAAACCTTACAGTAGTTCCTCCTCCTCCGTTTATTTTAATTCCTTTTTCATAAAGTTTCGAAGAAAATTCATCAGCAGACATGTTCAGATTTGCTATATCACAAACTATGATATTTGTTTGAACCGTTTCCATGTCTATTTTAATTCCGGGAATATTACAAAGTCCCTCCGCAAGAAGTCTTGCATTTTTGTGATCCTCGTTTAGCCTAGAAGGCATCTTTTCTAATGCTATGATACCTGCAGCTGCTAAAAATCCCGACTGCCGCATTCCTCCGCCGAGCATTTTCCTAAATTTCCGGGCTTTTGCTATAAAACTTTTTGTCCCTACCACTAAAGAACCTACCGGCGCACACAAACCTTTTGAAAGGCAAAACATTACAGAATCTGCATATCTTGCAATTTGATTTACCGGTATATTCAAATATGTAGCTGCATTAAAAATTCTTGCTCCATCCATGTGTACCGGAATATCGTAATTTTTGGCAAGTTCATATGTATTTTGGAGAATATCCATTGGTATAACAGTTCCGCCTGCCCGGTTATGGGTATTTTCTACACAAATAAGGCTGGTCTTGGGTTGATGTATGTCATCGTCACGTATAGCGGCTTTAATGTCTGAAGGATCCATGGCGCCTTTTGTGCCTCTAATAAGTCTTGCCTGAACTCCTGAAAGCCGGCCTATACCCCCTACTTCATACGTTATTATATGAGACTTTTCTTCTAAAATTATCTCATCTCCGGGATTAGTATGCGTCATTACGCATATCTGATTGCCTTGGGTCCCACTGGTTACAAACATAGCGGCTTCTTTGCCGAACATTTTAGCTGCCGCCTCTTCTAAATGGTTTACAGTAGGATCCTCGCCGTAAACATCATCTCCTACCTCAGCATTGTACATAGCGTCGCGCATTTCCTGAGTTGGTAAAGTTACTGTATCACTTCTAAGATCAATATAATTCATTAGAGATTCTCCTTAACTTGTTATTTGGTTCAAAATATTAATTCTACATAAAAATGGAAAATCCTTTCTTAATTCAAAACTAAATAAGAAAAATCGCGAAATCAAGAAGGTTATTTACACATAGAGTCGAATATATTATATAATATAGTTAGGCAATAAATAATAACGAGGAGGCTTGGTAGTGTGAGTGGGAAAACATTTATCAATGAATCAGTTTTTGTGGAAATAGCAAAAGAAGCTATGCGTGAAGTCGAGGAAGTTTACAAACAAGGTAAAAAAGGCGGGTTAGCAGGTTTCACTCAGATGTTCGACAGGTTCACGCCACAAATATCAGTAAAGAAAACAGATCCTAGCGAACTAGAAGAAGGACCCGGCAGTGTTTCTTTTGAAGTAAGATTTTCTGTTATGTACGGCGTTAAAATTCCTGAAGTGGCAGAAAAGACAAGACAGAAGATTATCAGCGAAGTAGAGGCCTTAACAGGATATAAAGTAGAAAAAGTTGACTTAATAGTAGAGAAAATTGTAAGACCTGAGGAAATTCAGCAAGAAAAACCTGAAGAAGGAAAATTAGGAGAGCAAATATAATAAGAATAAAGGAAGAGATGGGAACCGAAAGGTTCCCATCTAAAATTTATCCTAAAGAGTTAAACAATTTTTCATATTTAGCTTGCGCAGCTGATTTTACTTTTCAAGCTTATAAATATTCCAAGGTACTTTATCTGTTAAGTTATTTTTATATATTACATTTGCTCCCATAAATATATATCTTAAGCTCTCTTCTTGAGGTATTTTTACCTTTATCCAGAGAGTGTTTTTATTTATTATAGGATGATCTGTAATCACAGATTCTACGATTGAATTCGAAGCCTTTCTTACTTGTCTGAGCTTGCCATTAACTAAGGATAAATCAATCCTTTTTATACCTTTCTCGTAAAATAGCCTTAACTCAAAATTGTAAAGTACCTTATCTGAAATAGGTCCTAAGGATTCTAAACCAAGATACAGATCGTTATTGTATGTAAAAGCTGTAAATTTTACTATGTCTGCACTTTTGTGAATCCTTTGGTTTAACAGGCCTCCTCCATTCATAACAATGAGAGGATGAGATATGTTCATTGGTGACAAATTGGGTTTGGAAGTTTCCTTAGGCACGATTATGGGAGCCTTTACTGCAAAAAGCTCATTTTTTCTAACAAATGTCAGCAGAAATGGTGCCGTAACTTTCATTTGTGATTTGTATTGCCTAATTGCCATTTCTTTGTTAAATTCTTCATTTTTATCCAGTGGTAAGCTTTGCCATGATGTATTACTGCTTTTAAGGTCTGAAGGAGGCAATAATGACTCATGCTTGTTTGAAACCATAAACCACGGAGAAGGCCAGTGAGGATAGTTGACGAGAAACATGTGTTCCTTTACCTTTAGATTCAGTGCATTAATGGTATATCGCGTAAAATTGCTTACTCCCCAATGATCAGGATGCATATCGTCTGCCATCGGATAGTATATATCTGTAGGCTTAAATGAAGCCATTATCTCTGCTAGGCAGTTTTCTAAATTTTGCCCTGTATATGCAATTTTAGGCTTGTATACATTACTATATGGAGAATATGCAACTTGCGTTCCACCACTGACTCGTGGCTTTCCATTGTCCCAATAATCGCTCCATAAAAATCTTATGCTCCCATCGGCAAATCCAAGAAATATTAAGTCTTCTTTAGGAAGACCAAGTTTTGCCATTGCCGACATACTTTCTTTTTGACGCTCCAGCCCCAATTCATAAAAGTCATGGGGCATAGGGTTTTCGTTATCAGTAAATGCAATTGCAGACATTTTTGAGCTTTCTCCATCAGTTACAATTATGACCTTAATAGGTCTTTTTAAGTTAACAGCTTTTTGAATAATGCCGGCTGTTCCAAGAGATTCATCATCAGGATGAGGTACTATAATAAGGATTCTTTGTCCAGGATCAGTATTTTGTACGATATCAACTTTTGCGGAAGATACTAAGGGTACAGCTTCTGCTTTTGCGATTGGAAGTAATGTCATTACGAATATCAATAATAATATAACTGAATAATTTCTTGATTTTTTGAATATCATCTCAATTGTGTCCCCTGACTATTTATAATTTTGTTGTATAAATTATTATAACAAATTTACAAACCTTGATACATCCATTTTCCCCTTGTTTTAGATGGAATAAAATGTTACACTAAGCATATGAAATATACGGATTTGAACGAGTAGGGATTACCTTGATTACAAAAGGCGACAAAATACTTATTTGCGTTGTATTGCTCTTGTCATTTTTACTACTCGCAGCTTTCCAAATATTTGGTTTTGCAGCAGAGAAAACTTATGCTGTAATCGAGGTAAACGGGAAGCTATTTCAGAAAATCTTGCTTGGTGAAAATGGTTCTAACTTCAAACTGACTGTTCCTGCAAGAAATCATAAGAGTATAGTTGAAGTGGACAAAGATAAAGTACGTATTATATATTCAGACTGCCCTGACCAGGATTGTGTAAGGCAAGGGTGGATTAGCCGTCCTGGCCAAATTATTGTATGCCTTCCAAATAAGATAGTGATTAAAATAGTCAATGGCAATACCGGACATGACAATGATATAGATGGTGTAAGCTTTTGAACAAGTGACACAAATTTTATAAGAGGAATGAACCTGATAATGAAAAAAAGTTACAAGATGGTTTTTCTATCACTGCTTGTAACCATAGGCATAGTGCTGCACATTTTTGAAAATATGCTGCCATTACCGTTTCCGATACCAGGTGCAAAGTTAGGCCTTGCAAATATTATATCGCTTTTGGCAATAGTGCTTTATGGTTATAAAGATGGTCTTGTTGTTTGCGTATTGCGATGCATTTTAGGTGCGGCTCTTTCCGGCTCATTTTCTAGTTTACTTTACAGCTTAAGCGGAGGGATTTTAAGCACTATAATTATGGCAGGAGCATACAAATATTTTAAAAATATATTCAGCCTGGTTGGAATAAGTATCCTAGGTGCTGTCACTCATAATTTTGTACAAATTACCGTAGCAGCGATTGTCCTTTCTACTTTTGGACTTTACATTTATCTGCCGTATTTAATGATATTGGGCCTTATTATGGGCCTGTTTACAGGACTTGCAGCTGATTTTGTACGGCGCAGTCTTCCCGCATTTTTTTATTAGAATATTTTATTATGATATAACGATGAAAGGGCAGGTAATAAATGAAAAGAAATCGCTATAATCCCTCGATTCTAATCATTGTTTTACTAGTAGGGCTTCTTGCCGGTGGAGCTTTAGGCCAAGCATTAAACGATACCGTTCCTATTCTAAACAAAGGGATTCATGTAGGCCTTTCGACCACCAACCTAAACTTAGGCGTTATAAGTATTGTTTTTGGTTTTGATATAGCGCTTAGTTTGGCAGTGGCAATAGGTCTTATTGTTGCAATTATTTTGTATCAACAGATGCAATAAAGGAGTTTAAAGATGTTAAAAAGTTTAATTCTAGCGTCTGCATCTCCCAGGAGGCAGGAGCTATTAAATCAAATAGGCTTAAAATTTATTACAGATCCAAGCGATATAGATGAAGATATGCCGGCTACAGCTGATTTTGGAAATTTAGTAGCAGAGCTTGCTCTTAGGAAAGCCTTGGCTGTCAGTGGAAAATATGAAAACGGGATAATAATAGGTGCTGACACGATAGTAGTTTTAGATAATGAAATCTTCGGTAAACCTGCTGACAGAAGTTGTGCAAGAAAAATGCTGAGTCGCTTAAGTGGCTGCTGGCACAGTGTTTTTACTGGGGTTGCTTTAGTAGATGCAGCTACCAATCATAGCATAAATCAATTTGAAGAAAGCCAAGTCAAATTTAAAAATCTTACTGAATCAGAAATTCAAAACTACATAGATTCCGGTGAACCTATGGATAAAGCAGGAGCTTATGGCATCCAGGGAAAAGGAGCGCTTTTTGTGGAAAAAATTTGCGGCGATTATTACAATATAGTGGGCTTGCCGCTGTTTAGATTAAATAATATGCTCAAATCTTTTGGAATAAATTTACTATAATAGGTTATAATAGGAGGTCAAACCCTTGGGTAATGATGTCATGATAAAGAATTTGCCGCCTGAAGAACGCCCACGGGAACGTTTATTGAAGTATGGGGCTAAAGCGCTAAGTAATGCCGAGCTTTTAGCTGTTTTGATAAGAACAGGAACTCGCCATGAATCCGCACTGGATGTGGCACATAATATATTACAAGGCGATATGGGCAAAAGCGGGCTTGACTATGTTGTTGATGCTAGCGTAGAGGAACTTTCGAAAATAAGAGGAATAGGAAAAGCCAAAGCCATTCAAATAAAAGCAGCAGTTGAACTGGGCAGAAGAATATCTTCTCATAAACGCAAAGAAAAATTTACTATAATGACTGCTCTAGATGTAAAGTATTTACTTATGGAAGAGATGAGATTTCTTGAAAAAGAGCATTTTAGAGCGATATTGCTAGATGTAAAAAATCACGTTATATCCGTAGAGGAAATCTCAGTTGGGACTTTAAATTCTTCAATTGTACATCCCAGGGAAGTTTTTAAACCTGCAATAAGAAGAAGCAGCGCTTCTATTCTTTTGGTGCACAATCACCCAAGCGGAGATCCAACACCTAGCAAAGAGGATATTGAAATTACTAAAAGATTGGTAGACGCCGGAATGATTTTAGGCATAAATGTCCTAGATCACATAATAATCGGCAATGATTCTATTTTTAGTTTAAGGGAACGAAATCTAATGTAAAAACTTGAAAGACTATGTTTGTGTAAGAAGGAAAGGGGAAAATGAATGGGTTTTTTTAGCATATTTTCAAATGATCTCGGAATTGATTTAGGTTCGGCAAATACTTTAGTATATGTAAAAGGTGCAGGCATTGTTATAAACGAACCTTCTGTAGTTGCAATCCAGCGTGACAGCGGAGCGGTTTTAGCCGTAGGAGAGGAAGCCAAACTAATGATTGGCCGCACGCCCGGTAATATAGCTGCTATAAGACCTATGAGAGATGGGGTTATAGCTGATTTTGACATAACAGAGAATATGTTAAGATACTTTATTGCAAAAGCACTTAAAAGCAGGCACTTCATTAAACCAAGAGTAGTGGTAGGCATACCTTCGGGAGTTACTGAAGTCGAAAAAAGAGCCGTAATCGATGCTACGCTTCAAGCAGGTGCTCGTGAGGCTTATTTGATAGAAGAACCTATGGCGGCTGCAATAGGTGCAGGCCTTGAGGTATATGAGCCGGCAGGAAATATGATTGTCGATATAGGAGGGGGCACGACCGAGGTTGCAGTCATTTCACTTGGGGGCATTGTTACCAGCAGATCTATACGCATAGGCGGCAACGAGATGGATGAAGCTATTTCCTATTATGTCAAAAAAGAGTATAATCTTATGATAGGCGAGCGCACAGCAGAAGAAATTAAAATAGAAATTGGTTCTGCCGTATTAGATAAAGATATAGAGAATATGAGCGTGCGCGGACGCGACTTAGTAACCGGTCTGCCCAAAACGATTTCAATAACTGCAAAAGAAATCAATGGTGCATTAGAAGAAACCGTAAATAGTATTATTGATGCAATTAAGACAACCCTTGAAAAAACTCCACCTGAACTTGCAGCTGATATAATGGACCGGGGGATAGTTATGACCGGCGGCGGTTCTCTGCTTACAGGCCTAGACAAAAAAGTAAATCAAGAAACCGGTATGCCTGTTCATATTGCCGATGAACCGATGAATTGTGTAGTTATGGGAACGGGTAAAGTTTTAGAAGAATTGGATACACTGAAACGCGTATTGATTTCACCTAAAAAAGTAGGTTAAAGGTTGTGGTGTTCTTGCGACACTTGTCTAGTAATCGAAAGTGGCTTATATGGATTTTAGCGTTAATTATGTTAGTTGCTATGATTAGCATAACACTGCAGAAGAATGATGTTTTTAGGGCTATAGAAAATCCTATATTGACTTTCCTTAGCCCTATCCAAAAAGCGCTTTCGACAGCCGGATTTAGTATAAAGGAAAAAATCGAATTCATACCGCAAATTTTCCAACTAAAAGAAGAAAATGAAGCTTTAAAGAAGCAGGTAGCAGAATTACAGCGCTATAAGCAAAATCTTCTAGAATATCAACGGGAAAATGAAGACTTGCGAAAACTGCTGGGCCTGAAAGAGAAAAACCTTCAATTTGACCTTGAAACAGCTGAAGTAATAGGGAGAGACTCTGACGATTGGTTTAATATCATACTAATCGACAAAGGGAAAAACCAGGGTATAGATAAAGACATGGCGGTTATTACAAATGACGGACTAGTTGGCTGCATTATAAGCGCTACTGCAAACACCTCTAAAGTTATGCTTATCACTGATGAGCGAAGTGCTGTAAGCGCTATGCTTCAGAGAACGCGGGATAATGGAATAGTAAGAGGAAGCATAAACGAAGTACAAAAAGGCTATTTGGAAATGGATTTTTTATCTAAGGATGCTAATATAGCAAAAGGCGATATAGTAATTTCTTCCGGTTTTGGGGGGATAATTCCAAAAGGTATTGTTGTAGGTGAGATTGTCGAAGCTCAAAAGGAATCACATCAGCTTACTCAGTACGCCATAATAAAACCTGCCGCAGATTTGCTAAAACTTGAATGGGTTTTTGTTGTTAAAAGCGAAAAGGGGGCTGCCCAATGAGAACTTTAGTGTATGGTTTGCTAATTATTGTTCTTACTGTTATTCAGGCAACCTTTTCAAACTTATTCGGAGCTTATACAAGCGGCCTTAATCTGCCGCTAATTTTTGCTTTTTGTCTTTCGATGGTAAAAAATGAAAGATCAGGTTTTACAGCAGGCTTTATAAGTGGATTTTTACAAGATGCGCTTTTTGGAACTTTTATAGGCATGAATACAATAGCAACTTCAGTGTCGGCTTACATTGTAGGTCTTAGTTCTAAAAACCTCTATAAAGGTAGAGCGGTTATAACTATGATGTTAGTCTTTATAGGCTCTGTCATTTTTAAGTTTATTTTTGTAGTTATTGCTCTTTTTACCGGCCAGTTGACAAGTTCTCCCCAATATATAATGTCGGCAGTTATTTTGCCGCCTTTCGCGAATATGATCATATCTCCTTTAATTTACTTATTGACTTATAGAATAGAAGACTTTTTTGACTTCTACTTTAATCTAAAATACTAATCTTGAGGGATTTTTATGGACGTAAAAAAACTCCAAAAACGTCTAAATATTATACTTGGCGCCGCTCTAGTAATTTTTTTAGTGCTTTTAATAAGCCTCTCTAATCTTCAAATAATAAAAGGCGATGAATATGAGAAACTTGCGGAAGAAAATAGAATTAGAATTATTCCAATAACGGCACCGCGGGGAATTTTCAGAGACCGGTATGGCAGAGAATTAGTAAATAACCGGCCGAGTTTTACGGTTTCATATATGAGCATAAAAGCTGAGGAGTCTGAACAAGAAGAAGTTTTTAAGACTTTAAGAGAAATTCTGGATATTCCTCTTTATACTGATATATCAAATCAAGAATATACTGTTAGTAAAGATGGCGAAATATTTCTGAGTAAATTGCCGGTGGGAGACGCTGACGGCAATGGAAAAATTGATACCTCGGATATTACAGTGATAGATGGAGAAAATGGAGAAAAAATTCCAATAAATAAAGCAGATTTAAACACAGGAAAGCTCGTAATCGATAAACCTGCCGGAACCCGGCTTCTTGTGTCATACAAATATGACACATTAAAGAACAAGGTTAGGGGTCAAGGCTATAAGCCTGCAAGACTCAAGACAGACGTAGATTTTCAGACTATCGCTGAAATAGAAGAACGCCGCCTTCCTGGAGTAGTTATAGAAGTAGAGCCTTTAAGGAACTATGTTTATGGAAATACAGCATCTCATGTTTTTGGCTATGTAGGAGAGATAAGCCAAGAAGAGTTAGAGGCAGACAAAGACGGTACTTACCGCCCTGGGGATGTAGTAGGTAAAATGGGCTTGGAAAAAGTGCTTGAACCCTATTTAAAAGGCACAGATGGCGGCCAACAAGTAGAAGTCAATGCATCCGGAAAACCGATAAAAGTTCTTGGTGAAAAGGCTCCTGCACCCGGTGACTCCGTAAATTTAACTCTTGATATTAAATTGCAGCAGGTTGCTGAAACTGCCCTAAAAGAGCAGTTGATAAAGCTTCAGACAGACAAATATAAACCATATCCAAATGCCAAAAGAGGGGCGGTAGTAGCACTTAATGTAAAAACAGGTGAAGTCTTAGCTATGGCCAGTGTTCCGGATTTTGATCCAAATATGTTTGCAACAGGAATAAGCCAAAAGGAATGGGAAGAAATATCAAAGAATCCACTTAACCCAATGCTGAACCTTGCCATTAGCGGCACATTCCCACCAGGTTCCGTTTTTAAAATGGTTACTGCTACGGCTGCCTTGGAAGAAAAGGTAACTACCGAAAAAGAATATATTAGAGATACAGGTGTTTACTGGACTATTTTGCCGAAGAAGTGCTGGAAGGCAGGGGGCCATGGTCTCGTAAATATGGAAAAAGCTATTGCCCAATCCTGTAATGTATACTTTTATGAAATGGGCCGCAGAGTGGGAATAGATAACCTTGAAAAATATGCAAAAATGTATGGCCTAGGCAGTCTTACAGGAATAGAACTTCCAAATGAAAAAGCAGGAACTGTCGCAAGCCGTGAATACAAGAAAAAAACCTTTAGCAATCCTCAAGATCAAATATGGTACCCTGCCGAGACGCTAGATGCCGCTATCGGCCAGGGATATCAAAGCTTTACACCTATTCAAATTGCAACCTATATTTCGGCTGTTGCAAATGAAGGCTTTTGGATGAAACCTCATTTAATTAAATCCATAGTTGATTCAAACGGCGACACAGTTCTAGAGAAGAACCCAGAGATCGGCGGTAAAGTTGATGATGTTTCGAAGAAGACTTTTGAAATAATCAAAAAAGGCATGCGCGCAGCTGCACTGCCTGGAGGAACAGCTTCAAGCGTTTTTGCAAAATTTCCTATTTCAGTGGCTGCAAAGACCGGTACTGCTGAATGGGATGTAAGAAAAGACCCTCATGGTTGGTTTGTAGCGTTTGCTCCTTATGAAGACCCTGAAATCGCCGTGGCTGTATTTATTGAACAAGCAGGCTCAGGAGGAACTACCGGTGGACCTGTGGCAAAAGCAATATTTGAGGAATACTTTCATCTTAACGATAAGACTGATACAGCGGAAGACTATCTTGTTCAACCGTAACCGGAATCCCAAGATTCTGTTTATTTGCAATCAAAAAAAGGATTTGTTACATTTTTGAAGAATAAAGTAATTAAAGCGCTGCTATTTGGAGGGATTTGCGTGAAAAACGATCCTGTTGTTATTAAGGGAACAAAAGAAGGCATCAGTATAATACTTGATGACAGTTTAGAATTTGATGATTTACAAAAAGCGCTTTACGAAAAACTCAAAAACAGCCGCAATTTTTTTTCTGGAGGAAATGTGCGAATACAAGCAAAAAATCGGAATTTATCAAATGAGGAGTATGAAAAATTGCAAAAATTGTTTACAGATTTTGGAATGAATTTACAAGAAGCCAGCTCTCCTAAGACCATGATATTTCCAAAACCGAATAAAAGCAGGGTTCTTCTGCTGAAAAAGACCATACGCTCAGGGCAAAAAATTGCTTATAACGGGAGTGTGGTTATTTTAGGGGATGCAAACCCCGGCAGCGAAATTATTGCAGCAGGCGATATTCTAGTTATGGGCACTCTTCGCGGTATGGCTCATGCCGGCGCTGATGGAGATAGCAGCGCTGTTGTAACGGCTTTTCGACTAAAACCGACTCAACTGAGAATAGCAGGTGTTATCGCAAGACCTCCGGAAGAACGGGAAGACGGACCTTTGTTTCCTGAAATAGCACGCTTGAAGAATAATGTTATAGTGATAGAACCGCTGTGATTTTAAATAAATGGGAGGGGCATTAATGGGAGAAGTAATAGTTATTACATCTGGAAAAGGCGGTGTAGGGAAAACCACAACAACCGCAAATTTAGGAACCGGCTTTGCACTGTACAAACAAAAACGAGTTGTGATGTTGGATGCCGATATAGGCTTGAGAAATCTTGATGTAGTCATGGGTTTAGAAAATCGCATAGTATACGATCTTGTTGATGCAGCAAATGGAATATGCCGCACAAAACAAGCATTAATAAAAGATAAACGCTTTGAAAACCTTTATCTTCTTCCCGCAGCGCAGACAAAAGACAAAACAGCAGTAAGCCCTGATCAAATGAAGAAAATATGTGAAGAGCTGAAAGAAGATTTTGATTATGTATTAATTGATTGTCCTGCCGGAATTGAACAAGGTTTTAAAAATGCAATTGCAGGTGCAGACAGAGCAATAATTGTTACAACTCCTGAGGTTTCTGCCGTAAGAGATGCCGACAGAATAGTAGGATTGCTGGAAGCAGCAGGCTTTGAAGAGCCAAAACTTATAATAAATCGCTTAAGACCTGATATGATAAAACGCGGCGATATGATGGACGTGGACGACATGATAGATGTTCTAGCCATCGATTTACTTGGAGTTGTGCCTGAAGATGAAAAGATAGTAATTTCCACTAATAAAGGCGAACCTGCAGTGGCCGATGAGACATCTAAGGCAGGGCAGGCCTATAGAAATATAGTTCGACGCCTTGAAGGCGAAGATGTGCCGCTAATTACTGAAGAAAAAACCGAAGCAGGATTTTTAGAAAAACTAAGGCAATTTTTTGGCTTAAAGGCTCACACAAAATAAGAGAGGGTGAGTTTTTGATGGATTTTTTCAAATTTTTCAAGAAAACCAGTAGTTCAAGTAAAGATATTGCGAAAGAGCGATTGCAATTGATATTAGTCCATGATCGCGCCAATGCCTCCCCGGAATTTCTTGAAATGATAAAAGGGCAACTCGTAGATATGATCTCAAACTATATGGAAATTGACAAAGAAGGCATAGAAATTAAACTTACAAGCATGGAAAGTGAAGATAATGTGGAAGTTCCGGCTCTGGTTGCAAATATTCCCATAAAAAAAGTGAAACACTCATCCAAGTTCTAAAGGAGGAAGTTTTTTTGAACGAGGAAAGACAGGAAGTTTTTGCCTTAGACATCGGCACAAGAACCATAGTTGGATTAGTTATGGAATGCCAAGGTAAAACATATAGTATTCTTGCAAATAAGGTTATTGAACATGAGAGCCGTGCGATGTATGACGGCAGAATCCATGATGTGGAAGCTG
This sequence comes from Tepidanaerobacter sp. EBM-49, assembly GCF_001896645.1. Classification (NCBI taxonomy): domain Bacteria; kingdom Bacillati; phylum Bacillota; class Clostridia; order Thermosediminibacterales; family Tepidanaerobacteraceae; genus Tepidanaerobacter; species Tepidanaerobacter sp. EBM-49. The sequence goes on along the minus strand of NZ_MPPE01000005.1, from coordinate 83,607 downwards.
TATCAAGAAGCGTAAATATAGTAAAGAGCCAGCTGGAAAAAACTCTAAACCGAAAATTAGAAAAAGCCGCGGTGGCAGCAGCCGGAAGAGCGCTCTATACAGTAGAAGCAGCTGCTGAAAGAAAAATTTCGCCTTTTATAGAGATAACAGATAGAGATATTCGCAGCTTAGAGACTGAGGCTTTGTCCAAAGCCATTAAGCTTATAGGAGAAAAAGCAGGCAATTTGGGAAGCTTAGATAATTGCTATTGCGTTGGATTTAGTCCGATAAAATGGTATTTGGAAGATGAACCGCTGGACAGTTTATTAGGACAAAAGGGAAAAAGTATGTCAGTTAAAATTGTAGCTACTTTTCTTCCTCGTGCTGTTGTTGAAAGTATTCTTACTGTTTTGAGCAAATGTAAGTTAGGGTTGGAAAGTTTGACTTTAGAGCCTATTGCGGCAGGCGACGTGGTTATACTGCCGGGAATGAGAAAATTGAATGTGGCTCTTGTTGATATTGGAGCGGGAACTTCGGATATTGCTATATCAAGAGATGGAAGTATATTTGCCTATGGAATGGTTCCAATGGCGGGAGACGAAATTACCGAAAGAATTTGTGAGGAGTTTTTGCTCAGTTTCGAAGAAGGGGAAAGAGTAAAGCGCGAATTATCAAAGCATGGAAAAGTAAAATTTCAAGATATCTTAGGTAGCAAAAGAGAGATCGATTGTGATAAAATAATTGAGGCTGTTAGGCCTACAATAAACGAAATTTCATCAAATATTGCACGCAAAATTTTTGAACTTAACGGTAAAGCTCCTGCCGCAGTCCTACTTGTAGGAGGCGGAAGCCTTATGCCCGGATTGTGCGAAGCAATTGCAGCAAATTTAGAAATTCCAAAAGAAAGAGTCGGTATTAAGGGTCGTGAAAGCCTGACAAATATTTCAGGAGGAGAGGATTTAACAGGACCTTTTTCAATAACGCCCATAGGTATTGCAGTAAACTCAATTAAGGGAGCGCACTTAGCTTCTTATAAAGTTTATGTGGATGACCAACCTGTAAATATTCTTGCACAAAATAACCCTACAGTTCTAAATGCGCTATTGTATGCAGGAAAATCATCGGCGGAAATTTTTGGGCGGCCGGGCATGGCAAAAACTTTTAAACTAAATGGCAAATTAAAAATAATAAAGGGGAAAATGGCAGAACCGGCATCTGTTACTATAAACGGGAAATCAGTAAACTTAAACGAGCCTGTCTATGATGGCGCCGTAATAAATTTCATGCCGGCAAAAGATGGGATTAGTACAAACGCAAAAATTAGAGAATATATTTCAGAAGAAGATAAACTGAGATTGAAAATAAATGGAAGAGATTTTACGATAGATCCGATCATAAAAAACGGTGACACTATAATGAAACCGGAAGATGATATCCCTGATGAAGCGTCGATAACGGTTGAAAAAAGAAAACTAATTTTAAGCGACATTTTTAACCTTATATCCTTTAAACCTGAAGGCATTTCAGGACGGCTAATTATTAAAATCAACGGTATTGATGCAGGATTTGCAGACCCGATACAAGATCAAGATGAGATTGAAATTTACTGGGAACCATAGCAAATCTTGCTGAGAAGTTTACTAATTAACTCAATAGCGGAGGGGTTTGGAGGATAGTAAATTCATGGATAAGAAATTATTAAAAAATGTAGAATATCCTATTTTGATTGCTATAATATTACTTACAATATTAAGCGTAACAATGATAAGCAGCGCAACAAATGCTACAACCAGCGGAAATTTCTATACTACCAGAATGCAGATAATCTGGTTTTGCGTCGGTGCTATTTTGATGCTGGCCGTCATTTCAATAGATTATCATTCCTTTTCAGGTTGGTATAAAATAATTTATTCAGCAAACATTTTTTTATTACTTTTGGTTCTTTTAGCAGGAGAAAAAGGGGGAGGCGCGCAGCGCTGGCTTGATATAGGTCCTTTTACGCTGCAGCCTTCTGAGTTTGCAAAACTAGCCGTGATTATTACTCTGGCCAGTCACTTAGAAAAAAAGAAATCATTAAACACACCAAAGGACTTAGTTTCCGTGATTTTGCATATTGCGCCTATCATGCTGCTTATAGCGAAACAGCCAGATTTGGGCACATCCTTGGTTCTTGCAGCTATAAGTTTTGGCATGACCTTTGCTGCAGGCTTGAGCTACAAACTTCTAGGCGAGGTTATTTGTTGTGGATTATTGGGCCTGCCGATATTTTGGCATTTCTTAAAAGAATATCAGAAAGATCGTATCCTTATTTTTTTTAACCCTTATCTAGATCCGTTGGGGCGTGGCTATCATGTTATTCAGTCAAAAATCGCAATAGGGTCAGGTAAGATATTTGGCAAGGGTCTTTACAAAGGCACTCAAAATCAGCTTAACTTTCTTCCTGTAAAGCATACAGATTTTATCTTTGCGGTTTTAGGAGAAGAGCTTGGTTTTATAGGTGGAGTGACCTTGCTTCTACTTTATTTTGTCCTTATCTACTATTCTCTAAGGGTAGCATTTAAGGCAAGAGACCTTTTGGGAACATATATGGTTGTAGGAATAGTTTCAATGTGGCTATTTCAAATTTTGGTAAATATGGGCATGAACATGGGTATAATGCCAGTAACCGGCATACCTCTGCCCTTTATGAGCTATGGCGGAAGCTCATTTTTAATGAATATGATGGCAGCAGGAGTAGTTATTAATGTAGGAATGCGACGGCAGAAAATTTTATTTTAAATTTTAAAGATAGTTTGCGTAAAACTATCTTTATTAAACTTGGGAGGAAAAAATTTGACTTTAGATAGACTATTGGAAAAGATTTTGCCTAAAGTTTCAAAACCTGCAAGATATACCGGAAATGAATACAATAGCATATTAAAACGTAAAGAGGATATAGATGTCCACGTTGCGCTGGCATTTCCTGATATATATGAAGTTGGTATGTCTCATTTAGGCATTAAGATTTTATATCACTTGTTAAACGAAGACTCGACTATTTATGCAGAAAGAGTTTTTGCGCCATGGGTTGATTTTGAAAATTTGATGCGAGAATATGATATACCGCTCTTTAGCCTTGAAACTAAAACTCCTATTAAAGATTTTGATTTTCTTGGCTTTACTCTTCAATACGAAATGAGTTATACAAACATAATAAACATGTTAGAACTTGCAAGAATCCCTATATTCTCAAGCGAGCGATGTGATAAAGATCCTCTAGTAATTGCAGGCGGGCCCTGTGCATATAATCCGGAGCCTCTAGGCGATATTATAGACTTTTTTGTAATAGGCGAAGCTGAAGAAGCTATAGTGGAAATTATGGATTTGTACAAGATATTTAAAGCAAACGGCAGGCCAAGAAGAGACTTTTTAACAGAAATAGCTAAAATCAAAGGTGTATACGTTCCTTCGTTGTATAACGTGACATACAATGAAAACGGGACGCTTCGAAGCATTTTGCCAAAATCTAATGAGTTTCCGGCCAAAATAGAAAAGCGGCTTATCGCAAACCTCAATGAAGCCTACTATCCGACGGATTTTATAGTTCCATATATTAATATTGTCCATGATAGAGCTCCTCTTGAAATTTTTCGCGGGTGTTCCCATGGATGCCGCTTTTGCCAGGCTGGCATGATTTATAGACCTGTAAGAGAAAAATCTGCCGATATTTTAGAAAAAATGGCCAAAGATATTATAGCCTCCACCGGCTATGGAGAACTTTCCCTTACATCCCTTAGCACCAGTGATTATTCGCAGCTTAAACAGCTGACTGAATCTTTAACCGAAAAATTTCGTGAAAGTAAAGTGGGATTGTCACTGCCATCTCTTAGAATTGATGCATTCTCTTTAGAACTTGCTAAAAAAGTGCAGGAAATTAGGAAATCAGGCCTTACTTTTGCGCCTGAAGCCGGCACTCAAAGACTTCGAGACATTATAAATAAGGGCGTTACGGAAGATGATCTTCTAAAATCGGCTCATGACGCTTTTTTATCAGGGTGGAATACAGTTAAACTATACTTTATGATAGGACTTCCAGGGGAGACTTTAGAAGATACAAAAGGAATAGCGGAGCTTGCCAACAAAGTTGTTGATGTCTATAGAAAAGTACACGGAAATACAAAAGGACTCAGAGTAAATGTAAGCACATCAACTTTTGTACCAAAACCTTTTACGCCCTTTCAGTGGTATCCTCAAATAACGCTTGAAGAAATTGACGAGCGGCAAAGATTATTAAAGAGTTTGTTTAGAAAGAACAAAAATATATCCTACAATTGGCATGAAGGGAAACTAAGTTTTTTGGAAGCTGTTTTTTCAAGAGGTGATCGAAAACTAGGCAAGGTTCTAAAAGCCGCTCACGACAATGGGTGCAAGTTTGACGGTTGGAATGACATATTTTCTTTTGAAAAATGGGTTTCAGCATTTGATGAATCAGGCATAGATCCTAACTTTTATGCATATCGTTATAGAGAGAAAGATGAGATATTTCCGTGGGATATAATAGATATAGGCATTAATAAAAGATTTTTGCAAAAAGAACTTGAGAAATCAGAAAAAGGCGAAACGACTCCTGATTGTAGAATTCGTTGTAGTGGCTGCGGTGTAAACAGGCTTGAGGCAGGTGATTACTGTGAAAATAAGATTGAAATTTGAAAAGGGCCGTTCGGTAATGTTTATTTCTCATTTGGATGTAATAAGGGTTTTTGAGAGGGCCTTTAGGCGTGCTAATCTTCCCATATCATACACCAAAGGCTTTAATCCAAGGCCCAAAATGACCTTTACTCCAGCTCTGCCAGTGGGCACTACCAGCTGCAGCGAATATATGGACTGCGAATTTGACGAGGAGATTTTGCCAAGAGATGTTATGATTCGCCTAAATAATGTTTTACCCATCGGAATAAAAATCCTCGAGGCTGAAGTTGCCGATAACAAGCTGCCGCTTTCTTCTCTAAATGCTGCATCTTATGTAGTAAGCATCGAGGACGGAAGTAATAATGAAGCTAAATTAAGAAACGCAATTAAAGAAGTTGAAAACAGTAAAGAAATATTTATTGAAAAACAGTCAAAATCTGGTGCAAAGCAAGTGAACATCATTCCCTTGATATATAGCATTGAAGTTCTTGAAAGCAACAGTGAAGGAATAAAAATTCTTATGAAGCTCTCGATTGGCCAAGAGGGCAGCATTTCCCCTTCAGTAATAATATCTGTGCTAGAAAGGATTGTAGGCTTCGAGTTTGAAATAAATTATATCTTTCGCAGAGAAATTTATTATTTTGATGGAAATAAAAAAATCTTTCCTATTTGAAAAGCTTGCCTAAGATAAGGTCAAGGAGATGAAAATTTATGTCTAAGGAGATCTTGGCGGATGTTGCCTGCAATCGAACCCGAGTTGGACTTTTAGAGGATGGACATCTTGTAGAGTATTATATAGAAACCGGTGACATAGAGAAAAGCCGTGGGAATATCTATAAGGGAAGAGTTGCAAATGTACTTCCGGGTATGCAAGCAGCCTTTGTTGATATTGGTTTTGATAAAAATGCATTTTTATATGTTTCGGATGTCAATTTTCACGAAGATGAATTTGATAGTTTTAAAAAAAGCCCGATAGAGGCAATGCTTAAAAAAGGGCAAGAAATCCTTGTACAAGTTACAAAAGAAGCTGTAGGGACAAAAGGAGCGCGAGTTTCTACTAATATTAGCTTACCTGGCAGATATACGGTTTTGTTGCCTGGAATAAACTGCGTAGGCGTATCTAGAAAAATAGAGGATGAAAATGAGCGTCGGCGTCTAAGAGCTGCAGTAGAAGAGGTAAAGCCACATGAAATGGGAATAATTGCAAGAACCGCGGCAGAAAATAAAAACGAAGAAGAAATAAGAGCAGATGTAAAATATCTGGAAGTAATATGGAGCGAAATAGAAAAAAAGCAAAGAAATATAGAAGCTCCCGCACTTATCTATAAAGATATGGATTTGCTTAGCCGAGTTGTCAGGGATATGTTTACCTTTGAAATAGACAAGTTTTATATTAATACACAAAAGGGATATGAAAAAGTTTGCAAGCTGTCATCTGCGATATCTTCAGAGCTAAAGGAGCGCATAATCTTTTACAAAGATTCTAGAGACATTTTTGAATACTTCAATGCAACCAAAGAGATTGAAAAAGCTCTAGAAAGAAGAATCTGGTTAAAGTCTGGCGGATATATTATTATAGATTATACTGAAGCATTAGCTGCCATTGATGTAAATACCGGAAAATTCGTAGGCCATACGAGTTTAGAGGACACTATATTTCAAACTAATTTAGAAGCAGCTAAGGAAATCGTGAAGCAATTAAGATTGAGAGATATAGGCGGAATAATAATTATAGATTTTATTGACATGCAAGGCACCGATCATAAGGCAGCTGTTATAGATACCTTAAAAAATGAACTAAAAAAGGATAGAACAAAAACACAAGTTTTCGGAATTACAAATCTTGGGTTAGTTGAGATGACCAGAAAAAAAGTATGCAGGAGTTTGTACGAAGTTATGGAAGAAACTTGCCCTAAATGTCATGGTAAAGGTAGAATACAATTAAATTTCGTTGACAGATAAGGTTTTCGTATGCTAAAATAGCCTAGGTGGTTGATATTCTTCCACCGCACGGGACGGGTTTTTAAAAAATTTACCTAGATTCCGGCGAGAATAAGGAGGAGATGAATTTATGTACGCAATTATTGAAACAGGCGGTAAACAGTATCAAGTTTCGGAAGGCGATGAAATTAGAGTAGAAAAACTTCCGGTAGAAGAAGGCGGGATTGTTGAAATAGACAAAGTATTAGCTGTTTCAGACGATGAAGGCCTGAAAGTCGGCAAACCCTGGATTGAAAACGCAAAGGTTACAGCTAAGGTTTTGCGCCATGGAAAGGGCGAAAAAATTATAGTGCTAAAGTACAAAGCTAAAAAGAACTACCGAAAAAGACAAGGTCACCGCCAGCCGTTTACTGAAATTTTAATCGAAAAAATAGAAAAATAACGCAGAAATGATAAAGGTAAAAGTGCATGTCGATCCTTTTGGCGGCTATAGATTAATAGAAATATCCGGCCATGCGGGATACGATGAATATGGCAAAGATATAGTGTGCGCAGCGGTCTCGGCACTTGCGCAGACTATGGCCTTAGGCTTGGAAAAAGTGGTTGGTATCAAGGCAAAAATCAAAAAGAAAGATGGTTATTTTTTGCTGAAGATACCTAAAGGCTTGTCGGCTGAAAAAGCTGATAAGGCGAACATTATTATGGAAACATTTATTTTAGGCATAGAAGATATTTCAAAGTCATATCCTTCAAATATACAGGTAGATGTTATAGAGGAGGTGTAATTCATGAATTTACAGCTTTTTGCTCACAAAAAAGGCGGTAGCAGTTCCAAAAACGGACGTGACAGCCAGTCAAAACGTTTGGGTGTTAAAAGATTCGACGGACAATTTGTAAATGCCGGAAGCATATTAGTTCGCCAGAGAGGCACTAGGATTTATCCCGGACAAAATGTAGGTATCGGAACCGACCATACGCTTTTTGCAAAAGCCAGCGGTGTTGTTAAGTTTGAAAATAAAGGGAAAGATAAGAAGCTTGTTAGCGTATACTCAGCGAACTAAGTTTTTTGATAATAGCAGCTGTTTCTAAGGTAACTAATGGAAAAAGTTACCTTTGTTTTTTATTACAAATTTTTAATATTCAATTATAACTAAAACTTATGATATAGGTGTTGATTTAAATGTTCATAGATACCGCAAAAATTTACGTAAAGGCAGGCGACGGCGGCAACGGCGTTGTAGCTTTTAGGAGAGAAAAATATGTTCCTCGCGGCGGACCTAGCGGTGGCGATGGCGGGCGCGGCGGTGACGTGATTTTAAAAGTCGATGCAAATATGTCCACATTAATGGATTTTAAATACAAGATTCATTACAAAGCCGAAAGAGGAGAACATGGTCAAGGTTCTAACAAATTCGGCCGCGATGCTGAGGATCTTGTTATATATGTGCCGCCGGGCACCATCGTAAAAGATGCCGAAACAGGTGAAGTAATTGCAGATTTGGTGGAAAATGGAGAAAGCTTTGTTGTAGCTAAAGGAGGCCGTGGTGGACGAGGGAATGCAAAGTTTGCATCTTCCGTTCATAGAGCTCCTGATTTTGCAGAAAAAGGCGAACCGGGAGAGGAACGTTGGATTATACTGGAATTAAAACTCATAGCAGACGTGGGCTTAATAGGATTTCCTAATGCAGGAAAATCTACATTGCTTTCGCGAATGACCGCTGCAAGGCCTAAAATTGCTAATTATCCCTTTACGACCCTTGCTCCAAATCTTGGAGTAGCAAGCTTTGGCCAAAGTTCAGAGGGCAGTTTTGTGATAGCCGATATACCGGGTCTTATAGAAGGAGCTCATGAAGGGCAAGGCTTAGGTTATGAGTTTTTAAAGCATGTTGAAAGAACTCGACTACTTGTTCATGTTATCGATATGTCCGGATTTGAAAGAGATCCGTTGGAAGGATTTTATGCAATTAACCAAGAGCTTGCAAGCTATAGCGAAGAACTTGCTAAAAAACCCCAAATTGTTGCTGCGAATAAAATGGATTTAGAAGAATCCAGGATTAATTACGAAAAAGTGAAGCCTTTATTAGAAAAAGAAGGATATAATGTAATACCTGTATCAGGGGCAACAGGACAAGGAATAAGAGAACTTGTTCAGGTTATCGCTAAGACCCTTTCAAGCATAGAGAAACCGGAAGCAGTTAAAGAAGTAGAATCTATAAAATATACACTAGAAGATGAAAAGCCTTTTTCTATTGAAAAGGGCGGCCATGTATTTTATATTCGCGGAAAAGCCGTTGAAAGACTTGTAGCAATGACTGATCTTGAAAACGAATCTGCCGTTAAGCGCTTGCAGAGAGCCTTTAAAAAAATGGGAATTGATGATGCACTAAAAGCAGAAGGAATTCAGTCAGGAGACACAGTAAAGATAGGCAATTCAGAGTTTTATTATGTAGAATAAAGGCGACAGCCATATAATCAGATATACCTTTGAATTTTAGAAACTCAAAAAGGAGGATTTGCTTTGCCAAAGAACCAAAAGATTGGCATAATGGGAGGAACTTTTGATCCCATTCACTATGGCCATCTTGTAACCGCTGAAACTGCAAGAACCAATTTCAAATTAGATAAAGTTATATTTACACCTGCCGGTCGGCCGCCGCATAAAAAAGATTATGCAGTTACGCCTCCTGAAGATAGGTATCTCATGACAATGCTTGCTGTAAATAATAATCCATTTTTTGAAATTTCAAGGATAGAGATTGACAGACCCGGTCCGACTTACACCGTGGATACGTTAGAGCAGTTCTATAATGAACTCGGCTCTGACGTAAAACTTTTTTTTATAAGCGGAGCAGATGCGGTTTTCGATATACTCACATGGAAAGATGTTGATAAAGTTTTAAGTTATTGTACTTTCATAGCTGCAACCCGGCCGGGATATCCTATAGACCAATTGCACCAAAAGCTTATTCAAATAAAAGAAATGTACGGTTATGAGGTAGTTCCGATGAAAGTTACAAGCCTTGATATCTCCTCTACTGAAATCAGGCGAAGGATGAAGGAAGGCTTATCCATTAAATATTTACTGCCTGACAGCGTAGAAACATATATAAAGAAAAGTGGTCTTTATCAATGACTTTAAGCTTTGATGAAATGACAGAAAAATTAAGGGCGAATCTTGACAAAAAAAGATTTTTGCATTCAATAGGTGTGATGCAAACTGCAGAAGAATTGGCGCTTCATTATGGAGCGGATGTTAACAAATCAAAGGTTGCCGGCCTTCTTCACGATTGTGCACGAGGCATGAGCGAAGAGCTTCAGTTGAAACTAGCTCAGGATTTTGGTATACTTTTAGATGATATCGAAATTAGAGAAAAAGTTTTGATACACGGACCCTTAGGCGCTGAGCTAGCAAAAAGAGATTATGGTATATATGATGAGCAAATTTTACATGCCATAAGGATCCATACTACCGGCGACGAAAATATGGACCTTCTGGATAAAGTAATATTTATTGCGGATTTCATTGAACCGAGTCGATGTTTTCCTGATGTTGAAAAATTAAGACGAGTGGCTTTTCAAGATCTTGACGATACCATGGTAAAAGCCTTCGACTCTACAATCAGGTACGTTTTAACTAAAAGGAGATTGCTGCATCCAAAAACAATTTCCGGTAGGAATTTTATTCTTATCAAAAGGGAGAGCGAATTTAAACAATGAAAAGGCCTTTAAAAATAGCCGTAGCTATATTACTATTTATAGTTTTTTCCCTTGGCAGCGGATTTTACTACACGGTAAGAACGATGAATATGGCGGCTGAGCAGAATGAAGATTCTGTCATATCAAATACCGATGAATTTGTTAAGGGTGGACGCCGAAATATCTTGTTGTTGGGCATGGATGCAGGAACTATAGGGGCAAAAGAAGAAAATAACCGACATCGCTCAGATACGATTATTGTCGTAAGCTTGGATACCCAAAATAAAACCGTCAAAGTACTTTCCATTCCAAGAGATACAAGAGTAAAGCTTGGGAAATACGGCATTCAGAAGATAAACGCCGCAACAGCTTTAGGAGGAGCGGATTTAGCAGTTAAAACTGTAAAAGATTTTCTAGGTGTTCCGATTCACAATTATGTTGTTGTAAAGCTCTCCAGTTTTAAAAATATTGTGGATGCCTTAGGCGGTGTAGAAGTTGATGTTAAAGAACGTATGAAATACAGCGATCCTGCAGGGGGACTGTATATTGACTTATATCCGGGACTACAGACTCTTGACGGCGACAAAGCTGAACAGTTCATAAGATACAGAGGATATGCAGATGCTGACCTTGGACGAATTAAGGCACAGCAGCAATTCATGGAAGCACTTATAGATAAAATTTTAAAACCTTCAACGCTTTTAAAATTACCTAAAATAATTGATATTGTCCAAGAAAATGTAGAAACAGATATTCAGCCTATGGAAATGATGAGTCTTGCTAATTTTGCAAGGCAGATGAAGCGTGAAAACATTAAAATGTATACTGTGCCGGGTGAAGGAAAAAATATTTCAGGTATCAGTTATTTCATACCTTTTCAAAATGAACTTGACAAAGTAATAGATGAAGTTTTTTATGATGATGGCAGCGTCAAAGTAACAGTCCTAAACGGCAGCGGTACAAGCGGCGTTGCATCGAAAATTGCCAGCAGACTCGAATCTCAAGGTTTTAAAGTTGTCAGTATAGGTAATGCAGACAGCTTCGATTATGACACTACTACCATAGTATATCCTCAAGATAAAAAAGATGAGGCCGAAAAAGTTGCAAAAGTTCTTCCGAAGGCCTTACTCGAAGAAAAAAGCGATTCAAATATTTCTCTTCCTACGGTAATTGTAGGAAAAGATATGATAGATGAATAAATTTTTAATATAAATATAATTCTGTTATGGAGGGAACTGAATGACAAAAAACCCTAAAACTTGCGCTCTTAAAGCGGCTAGTATTTTAAGGGATAAAAAAGGCGAAGATATTCTGATAATGGACATAAGTTCTGTTGCAGTATTTTCGGATTATTTTGTAGTAGCTACAGGCACATCTCCGGTGCATGTCAGAGCTTTAGCGGATGAAGTGGAGAAAAAGCTTGGGGAAGCGGGCTACACAGTAAGAGGAAAAGAGGGCTATCAAGAAGGCGCTTGGGTGCTGATGGACTATTATGACGTAATTGTGCATATTTTCACTCGTCAAGAACGAGAATATTATACGCTAGAACGCCTATGGGCCGATGCAAAAATTATCGATTTGCCGCCGGATGAGATTGACACTCCAAAAGAGTTGAAATATAATATAGAAAATTTAATATAAGCATTTATATTAATACAAAGGAATAGTATGAGACTGGTGCTTTTACAGAGATTCGGCGCAAGGTGCGAGCCGAAAAGCATAGTCTTTGAACTCACCTTTAGAAGACTTAGCCGACAGGCGTTAAAATGTTTGAGACGGGTCGTTTGACCAATTAGGGTGGTACCGCGAGAAGTTTCTCGTCCCTAAAGGGGATAAGAAACTTTTTTTAATTCATAAGATATATATTTAAAACCTATAACTGTGCATATGGAGGGTGACGTTTGATTGAAATACGATTTTAAGTCTATTGAGAATAAATGGCAACAGGAGTGGGAAAAAAATAAACTCTACAAAGCTGTGAAAGACGAAAGCAAACCTGAATATTACTGTCTTGAAATGTTTCCTTATCCTTCGGGCAATTTACATATGGGCCATGTGCGCAATTATTGCATCGGAGACGTGGTTGCAAGATTTAAAAAGATGAACGGTTTTAATGTGTTGCATCCGATGGGCTGGGATGCCTTTGGCCTTCCTGCCGAAAACGCTGCTATAAAACATGGAATTCATCCGGCAGAGTGGACGTGGAACAATATTGCAAATATGAGAAGTCAATTAAAGCAATTGGGATTGAGCTATGATTGGGATAGAGAGATTGCTACATGCCATCCGAAATACTATAAATGGACACAATGGTTCTTTTTGCTTCTCTATAAAAGAGGCCTTGCCTACCGCAAAAAAGCTTCTGTAAACTGGTGCCCTTCATGCGGCACAGTTCTTGCAAACGAGCAGGTAGTAGACGGGGCATGTGAACGCTGCAAAACCGAAGTTGAAAAGAAAGAGCTTGAACAGTGGTTTTTCAAGATAACCGACTATGCAGATGAACTTTTAGATGATTTAGAGAAACTTCCCGGTTGGCCGGAAAAGGTAAAGACTATGCAAAAAAACTGGATTGGCCGCAGCGAAGGTGTTGAATTTTCATTTGTCGCAGAAAAAAATGGTGAAAAAATTCCTGTATTTACGACACGCCCTGATACAGTATATGGAGTATCATATATAGTTCTTGCACCTGAACATCCGCTAGTAGAATCTCTTTCTAAAGGAACAGAATATGAAGCTCAAGTTAGAGAATTTCGAAAAAAAATGGAGAAATACAACGAAATAGCAAGAACTTCCGCCGAAACCGAAAAAGAAGGAATGTTTATAGGCGCATATGCCATAAATCCCATGAACGGCGAAAAGATTCCGATTTGGACGGCAAACTATGTGCTGCTGAGTTATGGCACAGGAGCGGTTATGGGAGTTCCAGCCCATGACCAGCGGGATTTCGAGTTTGCAAGAAAATATAATCTGCCGATAAAAGTGGTTATTTCTCCGAAAGATGCAACTCTAGTTCCTGAAGAAATGTCAGAGGCTTTTGTGGATGAGGGGATTTTGGTAAACTCTAATGGATTTAATGGCATGATAAGCAGTGAAGCTATTAAAGCCATTGGAAAATACATGGAAGAAAAAGGTATAGGTAAATTTAAAGTAAACTATAAGTTGAGAGATTGGCTTATTTCAAGACAAAGATATTGGGGTGCGCCTATCCCCATGGTTTATTGTGACAAATGCGGCATTGTACCTGTGCCTGAAGAAGACCTGCCCGTTTTGCTGCCGGAAAATGTAAAGTTTAATTTTAAAGGCACGTCTCCTTTAAAAGAATCAGAGGAATTCATAAATACCACATGCCCAAAATGTCATGGACCTGCAAAACGCGAAACAGATACAATGGATACTTTTGTATGCTCTTCTTGGTATTTTCTTCGATATACTGATGCAAGAAATGAAGCAATGCCCTTTGAGCGAAGTAAAGTCGACTATTGGATGCCGGTCGATCAATACATTGGCGGTGTGGAGCATGCCATCCTACATCTTATGTATTCCAGATTTTTCCTAAAAGTCATAAGGGATGCAGGCCTTGTATCTGCATCTGAGCCATTTTCAAATTTACTTACACAAGGAATGGTACTAAAAGACGGCGCTAAGATGTCAAAATCCCTTGGCAACATCGTAAGCCCTGAGGAAATAGTTAAAAAGTACGGAGCTGACACAGCAAGACTGTTTATACTTTTTGCAGCACCTCCCGAGAGAGACTTAGAGTGGAGCGATCAAGGTGTTGAAGGATGTTCAAGATTTCTTCAAAGGGTCTTTAGATTAGTAGATGAATTATCTAGAAAATTTAGCAGTGCTAAGACCGAAGGAGAATGCGACGCATATATCCGCCGCATCACCCATAAGACTATAAAAAAAGTTACAGAAGATATTGGTGAAAGATTTAATTTTAATACCGCAATAAGTGCAATCATGGAAATGGTAAATGAGCTCAGTGATTACAAGGACAGAGACATTTCTAAAAAAGTTTTAAGCGAATCACTGGATACCTTGCTTTTGCTTCTTGCTCCATTTGCCCCCCATCTTGCAGAAGAGTTATGGCATAAGTTGGGCCATATGCGAAGCGTATATCTTGAAAAGTGGCCATCTTATGATGCTGCAGCGATTTTAGAGGATGAAATTGAAATAGTTGTTCAAGTAAATGGAAAAGTAAGAGATAAAATTGTAATTCCTGTCAATACGCCGGAAGAAGAGGTCAAAGAAGCTGCACTAAAGCAAGAGCGAATTGCCCCATACATTAAAGATAAAAAGATTATAAAGGTTATCTCGGTGCCCGGCAAACTAGTAAACATAGTAGTTAAATAGATATAAAATCTCTACAATTTTTGAACAAACAAAACCAGCGCTTTTATGTGCTGGTTTTTAAATATAAGTAACAAATATTAATTATTATTATTGATTGTAATTATGGATATCAATCAGGGCTTGATTTATAAGGATTTTATATATTTTTATAACCAAGAGTTGCTATTGTATGAAGAGAGAAAGTGAGGTAAAATATAAAAGGCAAAGGACGAAAACAGTAGCCCTTTATTCAATAAATATGAAAGAAAAGAGGTAATATTATGTTGAGACTTGAATCAGTTTACCTTCGCCTGAAAAATGGCAGTGAGGAAGTTCCGATATTAGAAAATATAAACTTAGATTTAGAAGATAATAAATTTTATGCTCTAACAGGACCAAACGGCGGCGGAAAGACGTCGCTTGCCAAGGTTATTATGGGCATTTATAAAAATGATGAGGGGAGAATATACCTAGATGGCAAGGACATAACAGATTTTAGTATAACTGAACGGGCAAAAGCCGGAATAAGCTATGCGTTTCAAAATCCACCTAGGTTTAAGGGATTAAAAATTAAAGACCTTTTAAAGATTTCTGCTGATGAAAATTCATTAAGAGCAATGTTAAGGTCTGTTGGATTATGTCCACAAGACTATCTTGACAGAGAATGCGATTCCGGTCTTTCCGGCGGAGAAATGAAGCGAATTGAGCTTGCCAGCGTACTTGCAAGACCATCTAGACTTGTAATTTACGATGAACCGGAAGCAGGGGTTGACCTTTGGAGCTTTGAGAATCTGCTTCAGCTAATTAGAAATTATCACAAAAGGGGAAATGTAACAAGCGTTGTTATAACTCATCACGAAAGAGTCTTATCACTGGCCGATGAAATAATCCTGCTAGTTGATGGCAAAATAGCTGATAGAGGATCTAGAGACAAAATACTGCCTTTAATCCAGGAAGATGCAAGATGCTGCTGGAAGGCAAATTGCGGAGGTAATAATGATGAAGTTGAATGCTATTGAAAATGAACTTTTAAAAAATATTGCAGATTTGCATAACATACCATCAGGAGCTGTGAACATAAGAAAGAATGGAGAAGGGATAATACGCCATTCGTCTGCAAATATTGAAGTAAGGCCAAAAACAGATAAACCCGGAATTGATGTTATAATAGCACCCGGCACCAAAAATGAAGCTGTGCACATCCCGGTTCTTATAACTTTGTCCGGCCTAGTGGATGTAGTATATAATACTATTATCGTAGGTGAAGGAGCAGATGTAACAGTAATAGCCGGCTGTGGAATTCATAATCCCGGATCTAAGAAATCCCAGCATGACGGCATTCACGAAATCATCATTAAAAAAGGCGCTAAAATGCGGTATATAGAAAAACACTATGGAGAAGGATCGGGAGAGAGAATCCTGAATCCCCAAACCATAGTTACAATGGAGGAAAATTCTATAGCTGAAATGGAACTCGTCCAGATTAAAGGTGTTAGCAGTACTATAAGAGATACAAAGGCGCAGCTTGCCGAAGGAGCAAGCCTGATAATTACAGAGAGATTGCTTACTCACCAGGATCAACAAGCAGTATCCAATATGACAATAGAACTAAATGGCAAGAACTCCAATACTAAAGTGGTATCGCGTTCTGTTGCAAGAGACAACTCAAGCCAGATTTTTCACCCAATAGTTATTGCAAGGGCTGACAGCAAAGGCCATGTAGAGTGTGATTCAATAATAATGGATCATGGTAAAATAAGCTCAACCCCTGCAATTACAGCGGAACATCCTGATGCTCAATTGACCCATGAAGCTGCTATAGGTAAAATTGCCGAAGAGCAACTTTTGAAATTAATGACCCTGGGCCTTTCCGAGGAAGAGGCTGAAGATATAATACTGAGGGGGTTCTTAGAATGACAGCAAAATGCATAATGATTCAAGGAACCGGTTCCTCTGTTGGCAAAAGCCGACTAGTTACAGGATTCTGCAGGGTTTTTGCGCAAGATGGTTTTAAAGTTGCGCCTTTTAAAGCTCAGAATATGGCACTGAATTCTTATATAACTAAAGATGGATTAGAAATGGGAAGAGCCCAAGCTGTCCAGGCCGAAGCCTGCAAAATTGAACCTCAGGCTATTATGAATCCTGTGCTGTTAAAACCTCGTTCGGATAAAAACAGTCAAGTTGTAGTTAAAGGCAAACCAATAGGCAGCCTATCAGCAATGGACTACCAAGACTATAAATCAAAGCTTAAAAAAATAGTTAAAGAAAGCTATGATGAATTGGCAAACTCCCATGACATAGTTGTAATAGAAGGCGCGGGCAGCCCTGCGGAAATTAATCTTCGGGAAGATGATATTGCAAATATGGGTGTAGCCGAATTGGTGGATGCGCCGGTGGTTATTGCAGGAGACATTGACAAAGGCGGAGTATTTGCATCTCTTGCTGGGACAATGCTTTTGCTTACCGATGAAGAAAAAGCAAGGGTAAAAGGCGTTATTATCAACAAGTTTAGGGGAGATTTGAGACTTTTGGAGCCTGGCCTAAAAATGCTAGAAGATATAATAAAAAGGCCAGTGCTCGGCGTCGTCCCATATGCCGATATTTATATAGATGAAGAGGATTCACCACAGGCTGAAAAGGAACGGCTCTTACAAAAGTATATTAAGACCGACAGTGACGCCTCAAGACACCCCATAATCGTAAAAATTTTAACATTGCCTCGTATCACGAATTTCAATGATTTTGCACCACTTGCTGAATATCCGGGAATCAACCTTTCATATGTGTCTCAAGGGCCTATAGGGGATGCTGACATGGTACTGATTCCGGCCTCTGAAAATCCCAAAGAAAGTATAGAATTTATCCGAAAAAGAGAATGGGATGAGGAAATATCAGAACTTGCCCGAAAAGGAGCTGTGATTTTTGCCCAAGGAAGCAGTTTGCCGCTTTTAGGAAGAAAATTTGAACTGCCTTTTGACTTTGAAATAAATGAAAGTATAGAAGGGCTAAACCTTATTGATGCCGATATTGCAATGAACCCTCAGCAAAATATCAGAGTCTCGGGACATGTATTAGACAATCTTACAAGTCCTGCAGATGTTTTAAATGGCGAAAAAATTAATGGCTATATGATTTATTCAGGAAATATAAGGGGAGAAGCTGTCAAAAAAAGCTTTATAAAGCTTGATGAAGCTTATAGTACGGTTGATGGATTAGACGGTTTTATATCTTCTACAGGCAGAGTCATAGGTACTTTTGTTCATGGCCTGTTTGATAATCCGGAGTTTACGAAAAAATTTGTGAGCTTTTTGCAAATATGTAAGTATGGAAGAACCTTTGATTTTGGAGACTTTGAATCATTAAATTTTAAAGAGTTTAGAGAAAAAGAGTTTGACCGTTGGGCTGATGTCCTAAGAAATAGTGTAGATATAAAAAAGATATATGAAATTATGGGTATGTAAAAGTAAAATTAGGAGCTGAGGAAGTGCCTGATTTTGATAAAAGAGAAAAGATACTTCTAGGAATTTTGCTAATAATGGCGATTTTTACGGTATGTATCACATATTATGCATTTTTTAAACCATCAAGCGAAATAGTACTCGATCTTCAAGAGGAGCAAGATAAAGCTCCCCTTGAAGACGATGAAACCTTTGTAGAAGAGAAAGAAAAAATAATTGTTCATGTAGCGGGCGCGGTCAAAAGCCCCGGTGTTTATACCCTTGAAGAAGGAGATAGGGTAAAAGATGCCCTAGATGTTGCAGGCGGAGTTATACCTGAGGCAGACCTTGAATCCTTAAACCTTGCCATGAAGGTTCACGATGAAGATAAATTATATGTTCCCAAAACAGGAGAAATTACAGATACATCAGATTCTTCAACAGGTCAATCAATTGCAGGAATAAGCTCGAAAGATGACGGAAAAATCAATATCAATACCGCAAGCGAAGCAGAGCTTATCCAATTACCCGGCATAGGTCCTGTAACTGCTCAAAAAATTATAGACTACAGAGAAAACAACGGTAAATTTAGCAGTGTAGAAGATATAAAAAATGTTTCAGGCATAGGCGATAAAAAATTTGAGCAGATAAAAGACAAAATAAAAACACGGTAAAATTTTAGCCATAATACATTGACAAGCAAAAAAATAACGTGTATTATAAAGATAACTGGTACGGACCACATGACAATATTAAGGTGATGCGATGAAGAAGATTGAAAAGGAAAGTAGAATACCATTATATTACCAATTAATGGACATTATTATAGAAATGATTGAGGCGGGAAATCTAAAGGCAGATGATAAATTGCCTTCGGAAAGAGAGTTATGTGAAAAGTACGATATCAGCAGATCTACCGTCAGACAAGCTATTCAGGAACTTGAGCGAGAAGGATATATCTATAGAATACATGGAAAAGGCACTTTTGTCTCACCTGAAAAATTCAAACAAGATCTTTTAAAGTTTTACAGTTTCACTGAAGAAATGAAGAAGCTTGGAAAAGTGCCAACATCTAAAGTTCTAGATTTTAAAATAGCAAAATGCAACGAAAAGCTGGCACAGAAGATGAGACTGAATGTACATGATGAAATATACGTATTTACCCGCTTAAGGCTTGCGGACGGCGAACCGATGATGTTAGAGACAAGCCATGTGCCATGCAGCAGATTTCCTGGTTTAACAAAGGAAAAACTAGAGAGACGTCCGATGTATGACATTTTTTCAGAAGAATACAACACAACTTTTACATTTGCCGAAGAAATTTTTCAACCTGTTATAACCAGAGAAAATGAAGCTAAGTTGCTGAATTATTACGAAGGACTGCCAAGTATGATGATTGAACGATTTACTTACGAAAAAGACACTGTAATAGAATATACTAAAAGTGTGGCAAGGGGTGATAGATTTAAATATAGAGTTGCTTTAAAAAGATAATTTTTTATCAAAACTGGTAATGATGACATGACAACATTATAAGGTGGGAGAAAAATGTTCGGAATAAGAGAAGAAACATGGAAAAATATCAATGGATTTAATACAGCTACTGAAATATATCAGCAGCCTGAACTATGGCTTGAAACTCTGCAAATTATTCAAAACAATATAGAAAAGATCAAAGGATTTTTTGCTGGATTTCAAGAAAACAAAAACACAAGAATTATATTTGCAGGTGCAGGTACATCCGCTTATATAGGAGAGACTTTAGTTCCATATTTGCAGCGAAAATATAATTACAGGTTTGAAGCTATTCCGACTACGCATATTGTGACTAATCCGGAAAATTATCTAGAAAAAGATACGACCACGATAATAATTTCTTTCGGTAGGTCCGGAAACAGTCCCGAGAGTATGGCGACCTTTAACTTAGCAGAACAATTAATAAACGATGTGCATCATATATTTATAACTTGCAACCCTGATGGCGAAATGGCCAAAACAGCAAAGGATAAGAAAAATATCCTATTGCTTCTAATGCCTGAAAAATCAAATGATAAAGGTTTTGCGATGACCAGCAGCTTGACATGCATGATGCTGGCGGCTTTACTGATATTTGATATACAAAATTTAGAAAACTATTCTAAACAATTAGCAGAAATTGCAAATATCGGAAAAAATATTTTAGATAATAATCACCAGAAATTAAGCGAGCTCTTAAATTCTACCCCAAAAAGAGTAATATATCTTGGGTCAGGAAGCTTCTATGGACTTTCAAAAGAAAGCGCATTAAAACTCTTAGAATTAACACGAGGTAAAATCATAGGTTACAGTGAAAGCGTCTTAGGATTCAGACACGGCCCAAAATCTATAGTAAATGATGAAACTTTAGTTTTTATATTTTTATCCCAAGATGCATATTCAAGAAAATATGACATAGATCTTTTAAAAGAAATCTACAATGACCCTGGTGATCATACCGTAATAGCTATATCAGCAAATTTTGAAAATGACTTAAAGGAAATATGTGATGACTTACTTTATCTACCGGAAGAAGCAGCTGAAATAGATAATCCCATATTAATTTCAATGCTTTACATCCTTTATGCCCAGGTGTTTGCGCTTCTAGCCTCTGTAAAATCGGGAATAGAACCGGATAACCCTAATCCCGGCGGCATAGTAAACAGAGTAGTAAAGGGAGTAAATATATATCCCTATAAAAATTAATTAATAATTGATGATATATTATATAAAAAGTAACATCTTAAGTGTAAACTTGTTATTATGTACGAAAATAGAATAGTAGGCGTTTTGGTTTATTAAGTAAATTTTAATTTGACAAAACAAAGAACAAATTGGATAAATCAGTTGTGTTAAAACTAAATTACAATGAAGGAGAAAGGTGACAATGAAATACTTAGAGTATTATTCAATTATTAAAAACCAATTAAAAATGCAGTTTGAAGAAGAAAAGGAAAGTATCGAAAAAGCAGCGGAGTATTGCGCAAATTCAATTATGAGCGAAAGATTAATACACGTTTTTGGATGCGGTCATTCGCAAATGTTTGCTATGGAGATTTTTTATAGAGCTGGAGGCTTAGTTCAAACAAATCCTTTGCTTATCCCACATATGGCTCTATTTCCGAAAGCTAAGTTAAGCACTATTCAAGAAAGAGTAGAGAATTTTACACCTGCTTATTTAGAATTAATAAATACGGACGAAAAAGACACAATGATTATAGTATCAATATCAGGAAGGAATGCTGGTGTAATTGATATGGCATTGGCAGCAAAGAAAAAGAAAATGAATGTAATAGCTTTAACCTCTCTTGATTTTACTAACAGTGTTAGCTCTCGTCACAGCTCGGGCAAGCTTCTAAAAGACATATCAGATGTTGTTATTGATATTAAATGTGTAGCTGGCGATGCCTGTCTTTCAATAGATGGCATGAAACATAAATTCTGTGGAACGTCCACGGTCTTAGGTATGGCAGTAATAGAAGCGATCATGGCGCAAACTATCGAAAATTGCGTTAAGTTGGGATATATACCTCCTGTTTATGTAAGTTCAAATTTAGATGAAGGAGATGCGATCAATGAAGAATATATTAAAAAATATAGAAATATAATAGAGTGCTTGTAAATTTCACAGAAATGGAGTGGTACACTATGCTTAATATAGTAACAGTATGTGGATTAGGAGTTGGCTCAAGTCTCATACTTAAAATGACAGTTGATAAAGTAATGAAAAAATTAGGAATAAAATGCAATATTGAACATTGGGATATGGGAACCATAAAAAGTAAAAATGCTGATTTGATTATTACTACTAAGGAATTTAAAAAAAATTTTGAAGGTCAAAAAAATGTCATTTTCATTGACAACATTATTGATGAGAAAGAAGTAGAAAATAAAATTGTATCTTATTTAAACAGTAATAAAACTAACTAATCTTAATATTTACTATGAACAAATTTTTATATATTTGTTTTAAACTTACAGAATTTTTATTAAAACCTATTAAGGACAAGAATATCTCTTAATAGAGCGTTACAAGTTCCTAAAAAATAGTGAAACAAATAAAATTAAAAGTTAGGAGGGACAAACATGCTCGATATATTACTTGATATTTTAGGTACACCTGCTATGATAATTGGGCTTGTTGCAATGATAGGACTAATACTTCAAGGGGAATCTTTTGGAAGAGTTTTATCTGGTTTCTTAAAGACAGCTCTAGGAATGCTTGTTTTATCAGCAGGTGCTGGTGTAATTGTTAATGAAATTTTGCCGTTTGTAGATTTATTTGCAAAAGTATTTCATTTATCGGGTTTTGCGACGTCATCAGAAGCTATTGTGGGAGCAATACAAAGCACTATACCTATAATAGCTTCATCCAGTGCACTTATTATGGCAACAGGATTTCTGGTAAATGTTATTTTAGCTAGATTCACACCGCTTAAATACATCTTTTTAACAGGCCATATGATGTGGATTCTCTCAGTTTCTCTTGCTTATAGCCTGTATGCTGCTGGATTTACAGAAACTAATATTATATTATTAGGCACAATACTACAAGGAATGATATTAACTTTACTACCTGCTATTTGTCAACCAATGGTTAGAAAAGTGACTGGAAATGACAATTTTGGAATAGCACATTTAACAACTTTAGGGACAACTACTTCTGCATATATTGGTGGATTGTTTGGAGATAAGTCGAAATCTGCCGAAGATATTACAGTTCCTGAGTCCTTAGAATTTTTTAAAGATACATCAGTGTCGGTTTCAATTGTGATGTTAATTTTTTACATTTTAGTTGTTATCGTAGCTGGACCTGAAATGGTTGCTGAATATGCGGGCGACTTAAACTATATCGTTTTTGGACTATTAAAAGCTCTGGGTTTTGCATCTGGAGTGCTTATACTTTTACAAGGAGTTCGCATGTTCCTTGGTGAGTTAGTGCCTTCGTTTAAAGGAATTGCTGACAAGTTAGTTCCTGGAGCTATACCGGCTTTAGATGTTCCTGTTTTATTTGCGTATGCTCCGAATTCTTTGATGATTGGATTTATCATGGCAGTAGCAGGAATGTTAATAGGGATGATTACTAGTTCAGTAGTGTTTAAGGTCACTCCATTAGTATCAATCATTGGAGCATTTTTTACCGGCGGAGTAGCAGGAATAATGGGTAATGCAACAGGTGGACGACGCGGCTCTGCAATTGCTGGATTTATTTATGGTTTTCTACTGATATTCCTATCTGGTCTTCTATATACAATGTTTGATTTTGCTGCTGTTGGAGCTAAAGGAGTAGGACATGATTGCATAGATGTGATGATATTAACAATGCTTCTAAAAAATCCTTATATTGGTATAGGCGTTATAGTCGTTGCTTATATTACATTTAGTTATTTAGAAATGCGCCATAGTAAAAACAAACAAAATTCCACACAGTCATAACAGTAGGAAAAGTAAAAACAAAAAAATTTCTGTAATTTGACTCTTGTTTGCTTACAATAAGAATAAAGTCAGTTTTATGCAGAATTATGCTATTAAACGTAGAAAAGAGAAGAGGTAAGAAATGCTGTGATATCAGAATTGCTTAATGAAAATACTATTAAAATATATGATAGTGTCAAAGATTGGAAAGAAGCCGGAAAGATCGCGGGCAAGTTATTAGTAGATACTGGAAAAGTAAAAGAAAGTTTTATAGATGCTATGATAAAATCTGTAGAAGAATACGGTCCATATATTGTTATAGCACCGGGAATTGCTTTATTTCACGCAAGACCCGAAGACGGTGTAAAATCAATGTGCCTAAGCTTGGTTATAGTTAAGAATGGAGTTGATTTTAATTCAGGAGATAAAGATCCTGTAAAATTAGTCTTTGTTTTAGGAGCAGTAGATAATGAGTCGCACTTAAGATTATTATCTGAGCTGGTAAATCTATTACAGGATAAAAATTTAGTAAAGATGATAATTTCTGCACATACAGAAAAAGATGTTATTCAGCTTATACAGAAAAAGCAATTGGAAACAGTAAAGGAGTTATAATCAAACCACAAGTAATCGGAGGAGGCGACACAGGGCTTATGGACGATTTTGTTTCCTTGCTGCTCTCGAAAAATGGTAAAGCTCTCACGTCGGCTGAGAAGTCTGTTCAAAGTCATATGATGGCTTTTGCGGCCGAGGAATCAAGGTTAAATAATGTTATAGTAAATATGAAAGAATTTTACGCTAAATTCTAATTCCTGCTAGAAAGATATATTAACAAGAAAAAAGTGACAGTATCATATCATTATAATACTGTCACTTTTTGTAATAAAAACAAGTCATTTTATCAATTCTTACTATTCTCACTTATGATTTGCTTTGCACGATCGACCATGTTAGGATATAAATCTATTGGAACATATGAAGGGCCTAAAGTGCTTGCTACCATAAATCTTGCACATTTAGTTTTGTCATTTTCGCAATAATTTCTGCGATAGATAGCCCCTAGACCACTATCAATAGGCATTTTTTGCTGATAGAATGGGCAGTTGTTAATTTTTTCACATTTCATGGTAATCTTCCCCCTAAATTTGTAAAATATCATCTAAAATAATAACTATTACTAATAATAAATATAAACCTAGAGGATTGCACTGTCAATAGAAAAAAATAAGCCATTTATTGAATTTTTCTCATATGATATAATTATAATCGATATTTATCCCGCTTATTTCTACAAATCCTTATAGAAATGAGGCGCAATTGTGAATAGAAAAATTGTAAATCATTCTTCAAAAACGGCAATTCGAGTCATAATAATATTCGGTATTATAAGTCTGTTAGGAGATATGGTATATGAAAGTGCTAGAAGTGCAAATAGTCAATATTTTGAGCTAATTGGTATTAATGCAGCTCAAGTAGGCCTGGTTTTTGGCATAGGTGAATTTTTAGGATATTTTCTACGCTTAATAGCAGGTATTTTGTCAGACAAAACCGGAAAACACTGGCTTTTTATTTTTATAGGGTATGGAATGCTCATCGCAGTGCCTTTAATGGGCCTTACTACAAACTGGAACTTTCTCGTTGTGCTTATTTTAGTAGAACGAATAGGAAAATCTTTGCGCAACCCGGCGAAAGATACAATATTATCTGCAGTTGCGGAAAATCAGGTAGGGACAGGATTTGCCTTTGGTCTTCAGGAAGCCTTGGATCAACTGGGAGCATTTGCCGGCCCCTTAATTTTTACCTTAGTATTTTACCTTTCAAAAAACAGTGAGATTGCCGAATATCAGTTAGGTTACAAAGTTTTGATGATTCCTTTTGTTGCCCTAATGCTTTTTGTAACTTTTGCATACCTTCAAACCGAAAGAGAAAAACTAATTCCGGTTATAAAACAAAGACAATTTCAAAGTGAAAGTCTCAGGCCTACATTTTGGATTTATACTGCTTTTACCTTCTTTTGCACTTTAGGATTTCTTAATTTCAGTATTATTGGCTACCATTTAAAGGCAAATAGATTACTATCAGATGGGAATATTACGTTACTATATTCAGTTGCTATGATTGTAGATGCCATAACTGCTATTATTATAGGAAGAGCTTATGATCAAATGAAAAGGAGAATAGGAACAAAAACCGGCGGATTAGCAGTGCTTGGCGCTATTCCGGCTATCACCCTTTTAATTCCGTTTTTGGCACTTGGCACATCTACTACGATGATTATTTTAGGCATGATAATTTTTGGAATTATAATAGGAGTTCATGAAACGATTATGCGCTCGGCTATAGCTGACATAACACCCTTTAACAAACGCGGCACAAGCTATGGCATATTTAATGCCTGCTATGGTCTAGCTCTTTTAGGCGGTTCCGCCTTTACAGGCTACCTTTATAATCTGAATCAACTCGGAGCTATAAAAATTTTTACTTGTGCAGTAGAGCTAATTGCACTTTTTCTCTACATGAAAATGAATCAAATGGTAAAAAACGACTACTGATTGAGAAAATAATTATAAACTGCAGCCCCTAATGCGTTATGGACTTTTAATCCGTCAGCATTATTCTTGAGATTACTCATCATAACAACAATTATTACTTTAGTATCATTTATAAAAAATATGCCTGCATCATGTTCGATCCCAAAAAGTCCGCCTGTTTTATGAGCAAATTGAATATCCTCCGGCAAGTATAGGCTTAGTCTGTCGTTGAACTGCTGGCAAAGAAGCATATTGATCATTTCATTTCGCGATTGAGCAGAAATATCATGGCCTTTTAGCAGTTTTACAAAAAAGTCGTATACGTCTTTAGCTGAAGTAAGATTATCTTTACCGCAAGAACGGGCCTTCATATCCATCATTTTTCTTTGAAGGCAAGTATTAGGCATTCTGAGTTTTTTAATTTCCTGATTTATAGATTCCATACCAAGATAATCAATAAGAATATTGGTAGCGGTATTATCGCTTAAAGTTATCATTAAAGTTGCATAATCATGAAGGGAAAGGTTAAGGCCGGAGTTCATATACTGAAGCACCCCTGCCCCTGGGGCCTTATTTTCATCTTTCAGAGGAATGATTTCTTTCTTAAGGTCAATGTCTTGTCTTTCAGATTCGGCATACAGTTTCCATAAAATCCAAAGTTTTATAATGCTTGCAGAAGACATTATCTTGTCTTCGTTTATAAAAATTTTTTCATCAGACCAGGTACTATCAATTACTACGCTACATACCCCATCGACATCTTTAATCAAATCTTGAACCGTTTCAATAAGCAAAGCGGCAGCCTCCTTCTAAGGTAACATTACTTAATATATCATACCAGATATAATTTAAAATTAACACAAAGGCCTGAAGAAGATTTAATCAATCTTGAAGCCGGCAAAAGATATGGTATAATAAAAAAGATAAGGTAACACTACAAGGAGGGGCATCATGAGTTTACTTCTTAAAGCTGCACTGATGGGTGTAGTTGAGGGTCTTACAGAGTTTCTTCCAATATCTTCTACAGGCCATATGATTATTGTGGGAGACTTCATAAACTTTAAAGGCGATAGCTTTTATACAATGTTTGAAATTGTTATTCAGTTAGGAGCTATCCTGGCAGTAATTTTTTATTACAGATATAAAATAATTGATTCATTAAGGCATCTTAGACCAGGCGATAGAGGTTTTAAATTATGGCTTAAAATTTTCGTCGCTTTCTTACCGGCGGCGATTATAGGCTTATTAATTAATGATATTGTAGAAAAATATCTATTTTCATCATTTACTGTTGCAATAGCATTAATAGTAGGCGGGTTTTTAATGATAGTGGCTGAAGGCATTTTTGGCCGCGGCGGTTTAAATGACATGGATAAAGTAGATTTAAAACAGGCTTTTATAATTGGCACAGGTCAATGCTTATCATTAATTCCCGGCATGTCAAGATCTGCATCAACTATTATGGGCGGCATGGCAGCAGGTCTGTCGGTGAAAGCCGCAGCAGAGTTTTCCTTCTTTCTTGCTATTCCGACCATGATAGCCGCTACCGCTTTTTCGCTTGCCAAGGGCTTTTCAACTACTACTTTACAGCAATTTCAGGCACTGGGCGTAGGTTTTGTAGTGTCATTTATAGTTGCACTTTTTGCCGTAGATGCTTTTCTTACATATCTAAAACAACATTCCTTAAAACCTTTTGCGTATTATCGAATTATCTTGGGAATTGTTATGATTTTATTGATTACAACAGGTGTTATCTAGTATTGACAAAGCCTTGCTGCATAAGTAGAATAAAATAAGCAACTGCTTTGAAAGGGAGGAGTAAAAGCTAGGTTAAAAGAGAGAAAGGTCTAGGCTGAAAGCCTTTCGAAATTAGCTTTGAATGTCGCCCTGGAGCATCCCTGACGAACAAAGAAGTAGTCATGGACGGTTTACTGCGTTAAAAGTTTAAAGTTGCCGGTATTGGAAATAAGGTGGTACCGCGAAAGCAGGTCTTTCGTCCTTTGAAGGATGAAGGACTTTTTTGATGCTGCCGAGCGTCATAAAAAATAATTTATAGCAAATAATAGGAGTGTGTAAGATGCAAAAAGAATTACCTTCTGTCTATGATCCAAATGAAGTAGAAGATAAATGGTATAAATTTTGGGAAAGAGAAAATTTTTTTCATGCCGAAATAGATCCGAACAAAGAACCTTTTACAATTGTTATTCCTCCGCCAAATGTAACTGGACAGCTCCATATGGGGCATGCATTAAATAATACATTGCAGGATATATTGATTAGAACTAAAAGAATGCAAGGTTATTCTGCGCTTTGGCTTCCGGGAACAGACCACGCCGGCATAGCTACTGAAGCAAAAGTTAAAGAACAATTGGCAGAGGAAGGCTTGTCTAAATATGATTTAGGAAGAGAAAAATTCTTAGAAAGAGTTTGGGCATGGAAAGAAAAGTATGGAGACAGAATTATAACTCAGCTAAAAAAACTAGGTTCATCCTGCGACTGGTCAAGGCTCAGATTTACTATGGATGAGGGGCTTAGTAAGGCGGTCAGAGAGGTATTTGTCCGGCTTTATGAAAAGGGGTTAATATATCGGGGCGACTATATTGTAAACTGGTGTCCCACTTGTAAAACCACGCTTTCTGACATAGAAGTAGAGCACGAAGACCGAATAGATAAGCTGTATTATGTTAAATATCCGTTTAAGGATGGTTCAGGTTATATAACTGTGGCTACAACAAGACCCGAAACAATCTTAGGAGATACAGCAGTAGCCGTAAATCCCAATGATACGCGCTACAAAGATGTAGTTGGAAAAACTTTAATACTACCAATTGTAAAAAGAGAAATACCTATAATTGCCGATTCTTATGCTGATATGGAGTTTGGTACAGGAGCAGTAAAAGTAACACCCGGTCATGATCCGAACGACTTTGATATGGGTGTGCGCCATAGTTTACCGATAATCATCGTTATTGACGAAAACGGATGCATGAACGAAAAAGCAGGCAAATTTCAAGGAATGGACAGATTTGCTTGCAGAAAAGCACTTATTGACGAATTGGAGAAGGAAGGACTTTTTGAAAAAGCAGAAGATATAAGCCACAGTGTAGGACACTGCTATCGTTGCCATACTATTGTGGAGCCGGTAGTTTCTAAACAGTGGTTTGTAAAAATGGAACCGTTGGCAAAACCGGCAATTGATGTGGTAACTGAAGGTGAAGTAAAGTTTATCCCTGAAAGATTTGCAAAAATATACATGAATTGGTTAGAGAATATAAGGGACTGGTGCATATCCAGGCAGCTATGGTGGGGACACAGGATTCCTGCATGGTACTGCCGCGACTGCGGCGAGACGATAGTATCAAGAGAAGATATTAAGACATGCCCCAAGTGCGGTAGCAGCAGTGTGGAGCAAGACCCGGACGTGTTAGATACATGGTTTAGTTCAGCTCTATGGCCGTTTTCTACTCTGGGGTGGCCAGAAGATACGCCTGATTTAGATTACTTTTATCCCACCTCTGTTTTAGTTACCGCATATGATATCATATTTTTCTGGGTAGCAAGAATGATCTTTATGGCTATGGAGTTTATGAAGGAACCTCCTTTTGAATATGTTGTCATAACAGGTTTAATCCGCGATGCGCAAGGCAGAAAAATGAGCAAGTCATTAGGCAATGGCATCGATCCCTTAGAAGTAATTGATAAATACGGAGCAGATACCCTGCGATTTACACTGTGCACAGGAAATGCCCCCGGCAATGATATGAGATTTTCATGGGAAAAAGTAGAGTCAAGCCGCAATTTTGCGAATAAGATTTGGAATGCATCGCGATTTGTTATAATGAATCTGGAAGATTTTACACCGGGAGAGCTTAATTTAGATAAATTAGCCTTAAAAGACCGCTGGATACTAAAGAGAATAAATGATATAACGCGCGATGTTACAGATTCACTTGAAAAATTCGAGATAGGCCTTGCGGCTCAAAAAATTTATGACTTTTTCTGGAGTGAATTTTGCGATTGGTATATTGAAATGGCAAAAATTGATTTATACGGTAAAAATGAAGAGAATAGAAGAACAACACAGCGGGTTTTAGTTGAGGTAATTGAACGAGCCTTAAAATTATTGCATCCCTTTATGCCTTTTATAACTGAAGAAATTTGGCAGCATATACCTCATGAAGGAGTAAGCATAATGGTATCCTCCTGGCCCGAACATAAAGCGGATTGGGATTTTGAAGATGCTAACGAAATGGAATTAGTAATGGATGCCGTAAGAGGTATTAGAAATATACGCGCAGAAATGAATGTTCCTCCTGCAAAACAAGCATCTGCACTAGTCAGAATAACAAATCCCATGACAGAGCAAATACTAAGCAGTAATTTAGATATTATTTACAGTCTGGCAAAGGTATCAGAAATGGAATTTGGTAAGGAAGATCTTCAAGTCCCTCACAAAGCTGTGTCTTGTGTGATAAAAGGTGCAGAAATTTTTATTCCAATGGAAGGGCTTGTAGATTTAGATACAGAAATTGCAAGGCTCGAAAAAGAAAAATTAAATTTAGAGAAAGAAATCGAGAGGACAAGCAAAAAGTTAAGTAATTCGGGCTTTATTGAAAAAGCTCCAAAGGATATAGTTGAAAAAGAAAAGCAAAAACAAAAAGATTATCAGGAAATGCTAGAGAAGGTGGCAGCAAGACTTGAAATGATGAAAGACATGCTGGCGGAATAGGTACTGCTGAATTTTGCCAAAATAGAAGGGGAGAATATATGCTGAATTACAATCAGGCATTAGATTTTATCCACGGTTTAAATGCTTTTGGAACAAAATTAGGTCTTGAAAATATCACAAAGCTCTTAGAGATTTTAGGGAATCCACATAAAGATATGAAAATAATTCATGTTGCCGGCACTAATGGAAAAGGATCTA
Source organism: Tepidanaerobacter sp. EBM-49 (assembly GCF_001896645.1). Taxonomy (NCBI): domain Bacteria; kingdom Bacillati; phylum Bacillota; class Clostridia; order Thermosediminibacterales; family Tepidanaerobacteraceae; genus Tepidanaerobacter; species Tepidanaerobacter sp. EBM-49. The sequence goes on along the minus strand of NZ_MPPE01000005.1, from coordinate 52,663 downwards.
CATGCGCTATGATAGATTCTATCCTAAGGTCCGATGGCTACAAAGTTGGACTCTACACTTCTCCATATTTGGAAGTTTTTAACGAGAGAATACAAGTTAATGGGAAAAACATATCTGATGACGATCTTGCAAGACTCACAGACAAGGTGCAAAAAGCAGTTTTTTATATGAGAGAAAATAACATAGGTTCTCCTACTGAATTCGAGGTCGTTACTGCAATAGGTTTTTTATATTTTTATGAACAGGCCGTAGATTTTCTTGTACTGGAAGTGGGGATGGGCGGCAGGCTGGATGCTACAAATGTTGTAACTCCTTTGGTCAGCGTCATAACTCCTATCAGTTTTGATCATCAAGAGTATCTAGGTAATACACTTTCTGCTATTGCAAAAGAAAAATGCGGTATTATAAAGCCCGGAGTTCCTGTAGTTACAAGCCCTCAAGAACCTGAAGCACTGCAGGTAATAGAAGAGACATGTAAAAACTTAAATTGCAGGTTGCTTAAGGTAATTGGTGAAGAAAGTATCAGCAAAGATTTCGACTTACATGATACTGCAACTTACAAATTAGTAAGCGATAATGATGATGGCCTGATTTTTGATTTAAAGACCCCTGCGGAAGAGTTTAAAAATCTTGAAATTCATTTAATAGGGAGACACCAGTTAAGCAATGCTGCAACTGCCGTTACTGCAGTTGATGTTCTGAATATGCATGGAATTGATATAAAGCGCGAAGCTATATATGCAGGACTTAAGAATGCAAGGTGGCCGGGAAGGCTGGAAAGAATCTCACAAAAACCGCTGATTTTAATTGACGGGGCCCATAATATAGCAGGAATAAAAACTTTAAAAGATGCTTTAATAAGATATTATAAAGATAAGAAAAAGATTCTAGTCTTAGGTATTTTAAAAGATAAAGACTATAAAGAAATGCTAAAGGAAATAGTTCCGATTGCGGATGTGGTAATAACTACAGCACCGCTTAGCCCTAGAGCTCTCAACGCTTCAGAACTGGCTTGCACTATTTGCGAAATGCTTGATGAAAAGACAATAGAAATAAATGATAATGACCGCCAATATATATTACCGGGTAAAGTACCTGCGGAAATTCCTATATATTCCAGAGAAAAGATCGAAGATGCTCTAAACCTTGCCTTATCACTTATAAATTCTAAAGAAGATATGATTGTTTTTGCAGGTTCACTTTATATGATAGGCTATGCAAGAACTTTAATAAAAGACAGATTGGCTTCAGATACAATGACTTCAAAAATAATATAACTATCGCTTAAAAGTTAAGAGCAGCTACTGATTGGACTGTCTAATTTCCTGTCTGCTGAACAGAGAAAGGAATCCAAATTTAGCTGCTCTTTTTTTATTTTATATTCCATTATATTTTTAACATAAACGGTGCTGCTATTCTAATCAAAGTGAAGAATTTTATTGCCGCCTTAAAGCTTCAATAGGAGGAACAGATGATGCTGAAATTGCAGGATAGATTCCAAACAAGAGTCCGGAAGTCAGTGCCACAGTTACCGCAATTTTTATTGCCTCAAAGCTGATTGCAGTTTCAAAACCGTAACGGCTAAAAACATTTAGCCCCCAAATACCGCCTGCAGTGCCTGCTATAGCGCCAATTCCACTTACGTAAAGTGCCTCTAACAAGAACTGAATCAACAAGTCTATTTGCTTTGCACCTAAAGCGCGACGCACGCCTATTTCTTGAGTACGTTCTGTGACCGCCACAAGCATAATGTTCATTATTCCAAGTCCGCCAACCAGCAGTGATACTGCCGCTATACCGCCGAGCAATAAAGTCATAACACGATTAGCCTGATCTGCTTCTTGGACTAACTGGTTAAGATTTGTGATTGTGATTAAATCTTCACTACCGGCTATCAATGGAATTTGTGTTGATTCTTCCCCGCTATTGCCCTCCGGAATGGCTTCTCCAGTTGGTGAAGACATACTACCGGCTTCGCCGTTCAAACCTTCTTCTGTGCCGCTTTCGTTTTCGCTCGGAGACAAGGTTGTTGGCGCACTTTGATCCAGCCCCAGTTTTCTTTTAAATATTCGCCCTAGCTGGACTACGGCAAGATCTGCTTTTGCAGGGCTTTCAGCCTTGCCCCAGATTTCTGCAACGGTTTTTTTATCCGCAATTTTTAGTGCAGTAGTATAAGGTATTACTAATTTGTCATCAATGCCATCGGCCTTTCCGATGCCTTTTGGGGCGAGTACTCCAATGATACGAAAAGTTGTCCCGTTTAAAGTTATTACTTGCCCCACCGGATTACGACCACCCATCAAGCCCGCACCCATGTTATAGCCTAGCACCACTACTGGAGACCTCTGGGCTACATGAAGCTCTGTAAAAAAGTGCCCCGAAACTAAATCATTATCTCTTATCTTCGGAAAATCACTATTTACACCTAATATATCCACTGTTCCTCTTGCGCGCCTCCAACGCATTACAGCTTTTGTAGGAACAACGGGTGTTGCCATGTCCATGCCATCCACTCTTTCTACCAAATCCTTTACATCATCAGGATCAAATTCAACAGATGGGTCGTTTGCCTTTATGTCGATGACATTTGAGCCTAAACTTTCAAATTGTGCCACAACAGCCTGCCTTGCACCTTCTCCTATCCCCATGAGGCTTACCACAGAAGCCACACCAATTGCAACGCCAAGAACGGTAAGAGCCGAGCGCATCGGATGCACTAAGATACCATGGGCTGCCATTTTTGCAGCAAACCAAAAGCGGGTCAAAGCAGAGAGCAATCGAGATGTTTTTTGCATATTATTCACTCCCCGCTGGTTGCCGGCACTTTTTTACTATCTGTACCGTTTTTATCCTTTGTGCCGCTATTGTCACCATTTTTTTCTTCATCATTAGAAGGAATGATAGAATCTTTATTACCTATATGCTGACTTGGCAACAAATCTGCACTGCTTCCGGTTATCACAAGTTGGCCTTCCTCTAAACCGCTTTTTACTTCAGCTACTTTATCATTCATTAAACCAAGCTTTACCGGTATTGCTTTTGTTGTTCCATCCGGATTCAAAACTTCCACCTTCTGAATGCCATCTTCTTCAAATACTGCTTCTAGCGGAACAAGAAGGACATTTTTTGCACTTCCGGAGTCTATATAGCCTCTGGCTTGCATACCGGGCCTTAAATTTGGACCGCCTTTTACTGCAATGTCTACAGCAAATTTAGTAATCCCTTTAGAATCTTGACCCATTGTATCAACGTGTATAACTTCACCTTCAAAAGTTTCATTAGGGAGGGCATCGACTGTGACTTTAACCGGGGAGCCTTGTTTTATCATTAATACATCAATATCGTCAACTTCTGCCCATAAGTCCATGTCACTTGTATTAAATACATATCCCATCCAATCTCCGGAATTAACCTGAGCTCCTATCTGGGTTTCCCAGCTTGCTATAATACCATCCATCGGAGCTCTGACCTCGGTTTGACCCATTTGAGAGTAAAGCTGAGAAAGTTCAAATTCTTTTTCACGCACCTTATCTAACTGCTCCTGGATAGATTTTTGAACATCAGAGCCTGCAAGAGATACAATAGGATCGCCTTTTTTAACAGTCTGCATTTCTTTGACATAGACTTGAGTTGCTATTGCTTCAACCGTTGATAAAACCCTTTCTTCTTTAACAAAACCTGCAACAGTAGTAGGATTTGCAAACCATGATACTCTGGTAGCATTATTTTCGTCTAAAGGAATTCCTACGTAGACTACAAGTCCTGGTTTTACCAAACCCGGATTTTTACCTTCTACAGTTATAATATATACAAAACCCTTAGCAGGATTTTCTTCGTCGCCATCGGGAATTGGGTTAGGATTTATATCTGTTACATTTCCGTAATATATACCGTCAAAAGCAGAAAATCTCAAAGCAAGCTTTTGACCGAGCTTTACTCTACTAAATTCGTCGGCGTAAAGTTTTGCGTCTATTTTAAAGTGAGAATCATCCACTATTCTTGCCACGATATTACCTTGCTTTACTTCTTGACTTTCAGCTACCGAAAGGCCGGATACCCTTCCATCGATTGGTGCTCTCAAGATTACACCCTGGGAAGGATTTATTTCGGATAAATTTTCCGGAGGAAGACCGGTCAAATCAGATAAAAACTTTTTTGCGCTTTCCAGTTCGTCCTGAGCATTTTTAATTTTACTTTGAAGTTCGGGAGCTGCAAGCCTTGCAATGACTTGACCCATTTTAACCTCAGTGCCTTCTTCGGCTAAAATTTCAACTAGAGTATATTGAATATTACTTGAAGATACGTCATAATAATTGCGCATGCCCGGAGCCTGTATACTTCCACTCCTTGAAGGATTCAAAGGGCCTGTTACATTTACACCTACGCTTATATCACCTTTTGTTACAGGTTTAGTAGAATAAATCGGTCCCTGGGACTCTTCTTTCGGCGGAGGTAAAAGCTCTTTATAGGCGTAAAATCCACCTCCCATTACAATAACTACAATCAATGCAATCGTTAAAATGCGCTGCGCCATATTAATATAACCCCCAAATATATTATTAAATTTTTATATAGTTACATTTGCAACATTTTCTATATGTTCAATCTTGCCGTCTTTTAAGTGAAATATTGTATGACCGTATTCAGCCACACTTTTTTCATGCGTAACTTGAATAACAGTAATTCCCCTTTTTGTATTTAAATCTTGAAAAATTGCCATTATGCTTTCACTATTTTTGGAATCAAGCGCGCCGGTAGGTTCATCAGCTAAAAGCAATTTAGGATCACCGGCGATGGCTCTAGCGATTGCTACACGCTGCTGTTCACCTCCTGAAAGCTGAGAAGGCCTATGATAAATACGTTCTTTAAGACCGACTGCTTCCAGGGCTGCGGTTGCCCGCTTGCGCCTTGCGCTTCCGCTCAATCCCCTATAAATAAGGGGCAGCTCTACGTTTTCAATTGAATTTAAATCAGGCAGCAGATGAAAGCTTTGAAATACAAAACCTAGCAACTGGTTGCGTATATCTGCCAGCATGTTGTCACTCATTTTTTCGACATGCCTGCCGGCAATTTCGTATGTTCCTGAAGTGGGTCGGTCTAAGCACCCTAAGATATTAAGCAATGTAGATTTACCAGAGCCTGAAGGTCCCATGATAGAGACAAATTCACCTTCTTCAATGCTCAAATTAATGTCTTCAAGGGCGTTTATAAAGACCTGGCCGTTTTTATAACGGCGACAAATATTTTTTAGTTCAATAAGTGGCAAAGCGGTACCTTCCTTTCTTACTTTGCGAGTGCAAAATATTTAACTATCAGTATATAGACGATCAAAGTTATGTAAAAGTTTCATACTTTGACAAGAATAAAATTTAGCCAAACAATTCTTTTTATCATATTCAGTTTATCATAAAGTAAATTCTTTACAACATACAAAATATGTTTAAGCGAAAAATACCTATTAAATTTACTATATAGACATTTATTGATAAAATATCTATACTAAAGACAGCATAAAGTGACATAATATTGTGTGGTGAAATGATTGTTTAAAGAGCTGTTAAATGATATCGAAGAAGAGCTTATGGTTTTAGAAGAAGATCTATTCAAAACCATAAACACAAAAAGAATGCTCATAAGAAAACCTTTAGAAAACATGATAAATGCGGGTGGAAAAAGATTAAGGCCGGGTCTTGTTCTAACAGCTGCAAGATTCGGCAATTATGACTTCGAAAAAGCTAGACCATTAGCTCTTGCTGTAGAACTACTGCATACTGCATCTATGATTCATGATGATATAGTTGATGATTCTCCTACAAGAAGAGGTATTCCCAGTATCCAGTCTGCTATTGGTAAAGATGCGGCTGTATACGCCGGCGACTATGTTTTTTGTAAGGTTTTTGAAATCCTGGCAAATGAACCTGCTTATGTGATGAAAGAGACTTCGAAAGCTATGAGTCAAGTCTGCGAAGGTGAAATAAAGCAAAAAGAAGATTTTTTCAATGTAGATTTGACGCTGAAGGACTATCTTTACCGAATAGAAAAAAAGACTGCAGTTTTGTTTGCTTTATCGGCAAAACTAGGAGCTTTCAGCTCGCAGGCTCCTTGCAAAACAGCAAAACAGTTGTATACTTATGGCATAAACGCAGGTATGGCTTTTCAAATGGCAGATGATCTTTCTGATTTTATCGCTGACTCTGAAAAATTAGGTAAGCCGAAGGGCTCAGACCTAAAATCCGGCGTTATAACACTGCCTGTGATATATGCTTTGAAGAAAAATGGGGAAAACCAATATTTAAGGAGCATTCTTGAAACTAGAAACATAGGAGAGGGAGAATTTTCTGAAATAGTACGAATAATAGAGATAGCAGGAGGATTCGCATACACTAAAAATATGATAAATAGGTATGTTAAGAAGGCACAGGAAGCGCTTATGGCACTTCCGGACGTTCCGGCAAGAGAAATCCTAAATGTTTCAGCAAAAATTATAATTGAGAATGTGAATAAAACAATCTAATATCTTCTTTCTTTTTTTAAAAATAAATTATATACTTATGTTATGAGAAATTAATAGTAACTACTAATACTTGATATTATATATTTTAGGAGGTTCCATATGAAATTACCAGAGCTTAAAATAGGCAATCTTGTTGCTAAAGTTCCCATTGTGCAAGGGGGAATGGGAGTTGGCATATCACTTTCTTCTCTTGCCGGAAATGTAGCATTAAACGGAGGAATCGGTGTTATTTCTGCGGTTGAACCCGGGTTTAATGAGCCGGACCATTTTAGAAATAAAAAAGAAGCAAATTTGAGAGCATTAAGGTCATATATACAAAAGGCAAAAGAAATATCCAAGGGTGGAATAATAGGCGTAAATATCATGGTAGTTTTGAACACTTTTGAGGAAATCGTGGTGGAAGCAGTAAAACAAAAAGTCGATATTATATTTTCAGGAGCAGGATTGCCGCTGCGTTTGCCACAATTTACAAAAGGGTCTGATACAAAAATTGTTCCTATTGTCTCTTCTGGACGGGCAGCTTCTGTAATTTGCAAGAGCTGGCATAAACATTATGACGTAGCACCTGATGCAATTGTAGTGGAGGGTCCTAAAGCAGGAGGTCATCTTGGATTTTCGGAAGATGAAATCAATAAACCCGAGTTTCAACTTGAAAACATTTTAAAGGATGTATTAGAGGTAATCGAACCATACGAATTAATTTATAGGCGAAAAATACCGGTAATTGCCGCAGGCGGAGTCTATACCGGTAAGGACATTGCAGATCTAATAAAAATGGGAGCTTCCGGCGTTCAAATGGGGACACGTTTCGTTGCAACATTTGAATGTGATGCTTCAGATAGATTTAAACAAGCATACCTAGATGCTAAATACGAGGATATTCAATTAATACACAGTCCTGTTGGATTAATAGGCAGAGCGATACGAAATCAATTTTTAATTGATGTAGAAGCGGGCAAGAAAAAACCAATAAAATGTATGATTAATTGCTTGAAGCCATGCAATCCGTCTAAAGCCCCATATTGTATAGCAGACGCCCTAATTAACGCCCAGAGGGGAAACTTTGATAAGGGATTTGCCTTTGCGGGGGCAAATGTCTATAGAATCAGCGAAATAGTTCCGGTAAAAAAACTTATGGAAGAGCTTGTATCTGAAGCCGAATTATATTTTTAACATTTTTTACTTTTTTATGTTAAAATATAGACAACTAAAATTTATCCGGAAGAAGGTATTAAGAATATGAAAAAGCACTGCCGGCTGTTGAAAGATACACTTACCATTGTTTTGATAACATTTCTCTCCGTAAACCTCTTACTATGCAGTAGCGCAAAGGCAGCCGAAGAAAAAGTCCCGGATGAGATATATTTTTTAATGCAGATGGAAAATTTTTTAAAGACAAACTACGTGGAAGATGTAAGCGACTTAGACCTTTTAAGAGGAGCTATAAAAGGGATGATTGAATCGCTAGACGACCCATATTCTGAATATTTTACTCCAGAGGAATTTGAAGAGTTTAATGAAGAAGTAAGCGGGAATTTTGGAGGAATAGGAGTTATAATCACTTTAAAGGACAAATATATAACTGTTGTTTCGGTAATAGAAGGAAGCCCGGCTGAAAAAGCGGGTATAAAGCCGGGAGATAAGTTAATTGAAATCGATGGTAGTAATGTAACTGATTTACCTCTTTCAAGTATCTTAGATCGTATAAAAGGCGATAAGGGCACCGTGGTAAACATTGGAGTCATAAGAGGCGAAGACAGACAAGTACTAAGGTTTGAAGTAGAGCGAGATATAATCAAAACAAATCCAATTACTGCCAAAATTTTAGGTCAGGGTATAGGGTATATAAAAATCAGCGAATTTAACGAGAACACCGTTGAAAACCTGGATAAGGCCCTTGATAGTTTCAAAAAAGGTGGGGTATTAGGTATAGTGTTAGATCTTCGCAATAATCCTGGAGGATATCTGGATCAAGCTGTGGAAGTGGCATCACGGTTTGTGCATAAGGGCCCCATAGTTAATATTGTTTCAAAAGACGGTACTATCCAATCATACAATTCTAACTCGCAAGTATCTCCTTACCAGTTAGCGGTGCTTGTCAATGGCGGTTCAGCCAGTGCATCAGAAATATTGGCCGGAGCTATCAAGGATAGGGAAGCCGGGATTTTGGTTGGAGAAAGAACATTTGGCAAAGGAATGGTTCAAAGAACACTGAGCCTTGGAACACTAGGTGGGATAAAACTTACTATAGCTCATTACACTACTCCAAATGGAACAAACATAAATAAAACAGGAATAACTCCAGATATAGTTGTTGAAACAGACAAGACAAACCCGTTAAAAGACTTTGTGCCGTTAAATACTCAAAAAACCTTGAAATATGGAAATATCGGCCTTGATGTGTTGGCAGTTCAACAAAGACTGCAGTTTTTGAACTTGCTAGGCACTACTCCTGACGGCGTATTTGGCCCTAGGACACAGCAAGCAGTAAAGGCACTTCAGAAACAAGCTGGTATTTCTGCTACAGGCGTTGTTGACTCAAAATTTTATTCAGCTCTGAACGATGCTATATATAAAAAAATTGTTTCGCAAGAAGATATTCAGTTAAGAAAAGCAATTGATGTCCTAAAAGAAATGATTAAAAAGAGCAGAGCAGCTTAAATATAATTACTACAGATGAAAAGGAAACTTTTAATGGAAAAAAGCATGAAGTTACATGAAAAAGAGCAAGAACGTATAAATGAAATAATATCAGAATTAAGCAAGCTGTATCCAAATGCAACTACGGCGCTAAATCACAACAATCCCTTTCAATTGCTTATAGCAACGATTTTATCTGCTCAGTGTACTGATGAGCGAGTAAATAAAGTAACAGAAAAACTGTTTAAAAAATATAAGGGACCGGAAGATTTTGCGAAGGCAGACAGGGCTGAATTAGAAAATGATATAAGAGAATGCGGCTTGTTTAAAAACAAGAGCAAAAATATAATAGAAACCTCAAAAATACTTTTGGAAAAGTACAATAAACGAGTCCCTGACACTTTCGACGAGTTAATAAAACTTCCCGGCGTAGGAAGAAAAACTGCTAATGTGATTTTAGCCAACGCTTTTGGTAAACCTGCATTTGCAGTTGATACTCACGTATATAGGCTTGCTCACCGCCTAGGGTTTTCGGATGAAAAAGACATAGTAAAGGTTGAAGAAGATTTAAAAAGAAAAATACCTGAAGATTTGTGGATAAAAGCGCATCACTGGTTGATTTATCATGGCCGCAATGTTTGTCGTGCAAGGAAACCTTTATGCGATAATTGTTCACTTTCTAGTCTGTGTCCGAAGTCTTATGAAACAATAGAAGCTGATAAATGCTGTGAGCAAAACAGCTGATACAAGAGCTACTGTTTGCTGGTTTTCTGCAAAGAGCCAGGGATAGATTCCCAAAGTGTAATCTATAATATCACTTGATATCATGAGAATTACAACAAGAAAAAAGTGTATCTTACTAAAGCTGCACTTGCTTATAAGCAAAAATCCTTCAATAGCCATACCCAGATGGGATAATGTAAGGTGAAAATTAGTAAATGAATAACCTTCACCTGTCAACAAAAAATGAGTGTTTATTACTGCAGCCCAGAGCCCATATTTTATGACCCAGCAAGATGCAAGAAGGGATACAAAGGGGCTGGGCTTCTTTATAATAATAAGCAATAGAGAAAGAGAAAAGAGCGAAGAAGCCGTAGGACTGTCAGGTACAAAAATTCTAAGATATTCTGGAAAAGTCGATAATAACTGTGCTTTGTACCAATAAAAACCATAAATAGAACCAAAAAAGTTTATAAAAAACAATACTAAAAGAAACTTAGATTTTTTATCTTGCAAATTAGGCAACCATATCCCTCCGTATCTTAAATATAATTATAACTATTATATTACACAAAATAAGAGAAATTTGCACCTGCAAGAATGAATTAAAACCAAAAACTTACAGCCTTGTTTTTTGTAAAAAGTTGTGCTATAATGTCTCTCATATATGAATACATGTTTTTACATTGTGAACATCGGGAGGCAGAAACTTGGTCCAAAAAGGCGGCTATTATATCATTAAAGAAGAAATAATGCCGGAAATCTTAAAAAAAACTGTAAAAGCAAAAGAACTTTTAAGAAGCGGCAAAGCTAAGACTGTCAATCAAGCAACTGAAATGGTGGGCATGAGCAGAAGTGCTTTTTACAAGTATAAAGACTATATTTTTCCTTTTTATGAAGCCAGCATGGGCAAGATAGTGACAATTTCTTTACTTTTAGAGCATATACCCGGAATACTCTCGTCAATATTAGATGAAATAGCTAAGGCACATGGCAACATACTTACAATAAATCAAAATATACCCATTCAGAACATGGCAAGCGTCACTATTTCCTTTGAAACCGGCAACATGAACCAAAATATCGAAGAATTACTGGAAATGATTCAGAACAAACAAGGCGTCCAAAAAGTCGACATAATTGCTCAAGGATAGATTAAGGAAAATAGAAGGGAGACAGAGGAGTGGCTCAAATCGGAATTTTAGGTCTTGGTACAGTAGGCACCGGGACGGTAGAACTTATAGAAAAAAATAATGACATAATTGAAAAAAGAATAAAGGAACGCATAGATATAAAAAAAATTCTTGTAAGACAGTCTAATAAAGAAAGACCAATAGCACTCAAGGATAAAATTACCTATAGCTTTGACGATATATTAGATGATGAAGATATTTCAGTAATAGTTGAAGTTATGGGTGGCGAAGAGCCTGCCCTTACTTATATAAGAAAGGCATTAAACAAGGGAAAACATGTGGTTACCGCAAATAAAGAAGTTATTTCAAAACATGGAAATGAATTACTGAAAATTGCAGCCGAAAAAAATGTAAATTTGCTGTTTGAAGCTAGTGTGGGCGGAGGTATACCTATAATAATGCCTTTAAAACAGTGCCTTGCGGCAAATGATATTTTTAAGGTTATGGGCATATTGAACGGCACCACAAATTATATTCTTACTCAAATGACAGAACAAAACAAAGACTTTGACGAAGCTTTAAAAGAGGCGCAAGCAGCCGGATACGCTGAAAGCGATCCTACAAATGATATAAAAGGCTTTGATGCCGCAAGAAAGCTTGCAATACTTTCATCTATAGCATTTAACACCAGGGTGATTCCGGAACAGGTTTATACTGAAGGAATCGATACCGTGACTCATTCGGATGTAATATATGCAGATGAATTAGGAGCTGTTATAAAACTTGTTGCAATTGGCAAGAAGAACGAGGGCAGTATTGAAGTTGCAGTAACTCCCGTGCTCTTGAAAAAAGATCATCCCTTAGCTAGTGTTTCAGGGACATTTAATGCGATCATGGTAGAGGGAGATGCTGTAGGTCCGGTGATGTTTTACGGATTAGGAGCAGGAAAAATGCCAACTGCAAGCGCTGTTGTAAGCGATATTATGGAAGCTGTGCGCAATAAAAATGGAAATAAAATATACTGCACCTGTTATGACAGCCTAAAAGTTTTAACGCCCGGTGAAACGGTTAGCGGATTTTACTTAAGGCTTAAAGCGGTAGATAAGCCTGGTGTGCTCTCGAAAATAGCAGGGGCATTTGGAGAAAATCAAATCAGCTTGTCGAAAGTATTTCAAAAAAATACCATAAATGGAACTGCAGAAATTGTTGTAGTTACATATAGCGTGCCGTTTAAGAATTTCCAAAAGGCTTTAGCTGAAATCAACAAATATGAGCAAATAGTAGAAATAGCAACAGCCATCAGGGTAGAGGGGGAGCTTTAGGTGATACAGAAAATAGGCGTTATCAATAATTATTTTTCATACTTACCGATTACTGATAAAAAAAATATAATTACGCTCAACGAAGGAAATACGCCACTTCTCCGAGCAAAAAATCTAGAGGAGCACTTAGACACAAGAGCAAATATTTATTTAAAATATGAAGGCCTAAATCCTACAGGTTCTTTTAAAGATAGGGGAATGACAGTTGCAGTTTCAAAAGCGGTTGAAGATGGAGCTACTGCTGTAATTTGCGCATCTACAGGCAATACATCTGCTTCGGCTGCGGCATATGCTGCAAAAGCGCGCCTAAAATGCGTAGTGCTTATTCCTAACGGTGCAATAGCTATGGGAAAACTGGCTCAGGCTATTGCATATGGAGCAAAAGTTATTGCTATAAACGGCAACTTTGATGATGCATTGAATATGGTCAGAGAAATTTCTTCCAAAAAACCTATAACAGTTGTAAATTCTATTAATCCTTATCGTATTGAAGGCCAAAAAACCGCCGCCTTTGAAATATGTGACGAACTTGGCAGTGCCCCGGATTACCTTGCTATACCTGTTGGAAATGCAGGAAACATAACAGCTTACTGGAAAGGATTTAAGGAGTATTATCATCTAAAAAAGACTGAAAAACTGCCGAAGATGATGGGTTTTCAGGCAGCAGGCGCAGCGCCAATTGTCGAGAACAGAATAATCGAAAAGCCAGAAACAATTGCTACTGCTATAAGAATAGGAAATCCTGCAAGCTGGAAATATGCAGTAGAAGCTGCTAATGAATCCGGCGGCAAGATACGGAAAGTAACTGATGAAGAAATACTTGAAGCATATAAACTTTTAGCAAGTAAAGAGGGTGTATTTGTAGAGCCGGCTTCAGCAGCCTCCTTTGCGGGCATAATAAAAATGATTAAAGAGAATGAACTAAAAGATGGTGATACAGTAGTTGCCGTGCTTACAGGGCATGGATTGAAGGATCCGGATACTGCAATCAAAAACGGAACCAGCCCAACTGTGATTGAGCCCCGGCTCGATATACTCGAAAATGAAATTTATGGGGAGTGAGAAATGTGATAAAAATACAAGTACCTGCTACAACGGCAAACTTTGGCCCCGGCTTTGATTGCCTAGGAGCATCTCTAGGATTGTATAACTATATAGAAATGGGATTTTCAGATGAGCCGATTGTAGAGGTAAGGGGAGAAGGAAAGGAAGAGATTCCTACTGATGAAACTAACTTGGTTTATCAAGCGGGTCTTAAAGTGCTTGAATTGGCAGGTGTAGATAAACATCTAAAGATAGTTCTTGAAAATAACATTCCTATAGCTAGAGGGCTTGGGAGCAGCGCAGCATGTATAGTAGGTGGTTTGAAAGCTGCTAACCGCCTTGTGGGAGATGCTTTTGATAATATCGAGCTAATACGAATTGCAACACAGATGGAAGGACATCCTGACAATGTGGTTCCAGCAACTTTTGGTGGTTTTTGCTTATCAATGATACATGAAGGTAGAATAATTTATAAAACTTTTCCGATGCCTTTTTGGCTCCAATTTGTGGTTTGCATACCGGAGTTTGAGCTAAAGACCGAAGATGCAAGAAAAATATTACCTAAAGAAATTAAATTTCAAGATGCCGTGTTTAACATCGGTCGTGTTGCGATGTTAGTGGCTGCTATGGCAAGGGGTGACTTTACTGATATGGATATTTTTTGTCAGGACAGGCTCCACCAGCCATATAGAAGCCGCCTGATTCCAGGTATGGATGAAATACTTGCCACAGTAAGATCAAAAGGCGCATATGCAGGCTTTTTAAGCGGCTCAGGCCCTTCAGTTGTATGCCTGAGTTTAAGAGAAAGATCTGATGCCTTAGGCGAACACATGGTAGAAATATTTTCTAAAAATGGTATTAAGTCTTCCTACAAAGTGCTGTCTCCGGATTCTACAGGCGCAAGATTTTTGTAAAAATCAAATTCGCTAAAGGGCTTGAAATTGTCTCTCCTTTGTTTTATAATAGTAAATGCGTGAGGATATCTGGGTGTGGCGCAGTTTGGTAGCGCGCTAGAATGGGGTTCTAGAGGCCGGGGGTTCAAGTCCCCCCACTCAGACCAGTTTAAACAAATACGAAAACAAGACGCAGAGCGGTTTACATTATTCTGCGTCTTTTACTTTGTTAGCAGTTTTAGTGTTTTTGCTAACATTTTTGCTAACAGATTCAATATTCTTATCGAAGATATCGTCCATTTTATTCGCGGCTTCCTGATGAATATTAGGGAGAACATGTGAATATGTATCAAGTGTCATGGATATTGTAGAGTGGCCAAGCCTTTCCTGAACTATTTTTGGATGAACGCCTTGCTCTAATAAAAGCGTAGCATGTGTATGCCGAAGGTCGTGGAATGTTATATCAGGGAGCTTCAATTTGCGTATAATGCTTTTGAAAGTTTGCGATATATAATCTGGCTGAAAAGGCTCGCCGTTATCCCAGCAAATAACATAGCTTTGGTTAATATATTCATTGCCAAAATCTTTTTTGTTTTTTTTCTTGTCTTTCTTTTTCAGCCTTAAGTTCTTCTATCAGAATATCGGGCATTGCTATGGTCCTGATACTGGATCTTGTCTTTGGGTCCTTCTCAAATACTTCGCCATCGGGTGTTTTTACGCGGCTTTTACTTTTAGTTGCAAAGTTTGTATCAGGCCATTTTAAGGCTAAAATTTCGCCTCTGCGCAGGCCACAAGTTACGGTAAGAAGTATTGGAAGATGTATCGGCTTATCTTTTGTGTCCCTCAAGAGTTCTTCAACCTCTTCTGCCGTATATGTTTTAATTTTTGTTTCTGTATCCTTTTTTGGCACTATGATATTTTTGCAAGGGTTATGCTCTATAAATCTTCTTTCTACTGCAAAATTCAAGGCGGCATTGATTATAACTCGGCAATAATCCATATAGCGATGAGATAGTCCTTTTTTATTCATAGCGTTTATAAGGTTTTGAATGTCGCTTGTTTGCAGTTTTGCAAGCTTTATCTGGCCAAGCGCAGGCAAGATATATTTGTCAATCATGATTTTATAGCTGCTGTATGTTCCATGCGATGTGCTTGGCTCTACTTTCTGCTCCAGCCAGTACGACAAAAAATCATCAAAGCTTGCATTTTGCGAATCTGTTAGCAATCCTGCCTTATACTTCTTTATGTATTTCACTGCTCCGATGTTTGCATCGGCTTCGCTTTCAAAACCGGAGAGCCACTTTTGTTTTCTTTTTCCGGTCAGAGGGTCTTTTCCAAGCTCTATTATGGCGGTGAATTTGCTACCTCTCTTGGTTACATACCATTTCAAAGGCATCAGCCCCAAATATATGTTTATTTTTCATTGAAATAAAAATGATTTAATCCTCTTATTTTGCTGTAACTATAGGTTTTCAAAAGATATAAAGTAATATATAATATAACTGTATCATAAAGTAATAAAAATGTTACAAATGGAAAAAGATATTGTTATTTATACTTAGTTGAGTATTAAATAATAGTGAATTCATGATACTTTCATTCCTCATAGGGCTTTATTTGTCTTTGTAAATTTTATAATTTGGCCATAATCATATTTAAATTATTAATTTAAAGGTGTTGATTATGAAGACAAAAGATAGAGATATAAGGGAAGTTCTCCATTTAAATATAGAGGAAACTTTTAAAAACGATTATGATACCATTATAATCGATGAATTAGGTTTATGCCAAGGTGAGTCAAGAATAGATATAGCAGTTATAAATGGTCTTATACATGGTTATGAGATTAAAAGCGAAAGCGATACTCTTGAGCGTCTGCCAAGGCAAATTGAATTTTATAATAGAATATTTGATACTATAACGATAGTATGTGGTAAATGCCATATTGATAAAATCATTAATGAAATCCCTGGATGGTGGGGAGTTGTTATTGCAAAAAATAATAATGACAACAAAGTTGATTTAATCTCAATAAGAGAAAATGGTATAAATAAAAATACTGATCCATATTCAATAGTCCAATTACTTTGGAAAGAAGAAGCATTAGATATACTAATGCAATATGATTTAGATAAAGGCTACCATAACAAATCAAAGAAGATTATATGGGAAAGGCTTGTTGAAAGCCTCCCTATAGGAGAATTAAAATATTTGGTCAGAGAAAAACTCAAAAGCAGATCAAATTGGAGAGCTGGTTTACTACAAATGATATATGATGGTTAGTGCCAATTCTACGCCATATTTCAGCATTACCTGTATTGGCAGAACCCGAAGCGCATTGATAAATATACTCGTCACCCCAACTAAAATTTTGGCCTGCATATTCTTTCATATTTATTAATGCTTTACATAAATCATGTATTTGTCCCCATCCATTTTTTTTCACATTAGTCCCTTTGACTATTACAAAATTATCTTCTGCCGTGTATCTTATATTTGCACTCATCATCATTATTCTTGGATCTATTTCAAGGAGACCTGGGTTGGAAATAGCGTAATCGCTATACCACGGCATACGTTTAATTTTATTTTTATGATCGTAAATGTATTTCCATATATTCCATTCAGAACGTGCGATATATTCCACACTATTAGATTGTACCAAGCTTAAATTTTCAGGAAACGAAGTTGCGCTTAGAATGATTTCTTTCCATTCACCTAAATAGGGTAGCGAATTAATTATATTTATAGTAGATATTATGTTTTTCTTTTCTTCATTTGGAGAAACATATTTTAAATCTAACATTAGATATATATCAGATGGTTTAATATTAATATTTGATAAAAAATTTTTGACATTTATATCAATATCTAATAAATCATCATCAACGATTCTTAGACATATTCCAAGTTTATCTGTTAAATATGCATTGTTGACTTCATTTTGATAATTACTATCTCGATTTAATCCGGTTACTGGTATGACTTTTAAAGCTTTTTTCTTTGCTTCATTGATAATATAAGTCAATGGATTTTGACCATTTTGGAGATTTTTATTTTCGTCTAAAAAGTTAAGGTCTAAAAATAATATGTTGTTTGGAGCTAATGATTTTTGCAATGAATCGCCTATGTTTTCTAAATGCTTGTCGAGTATCTTAGCCGGTGTGTCATTATCATAATCCCATGGGACAGGTACAATTTCTATTAAAGGTAATATTTTTTCTTTAATAGATTCGTTTAAATACTCTAAAGCTTTTTGCTCACCTCTTTTCCATTGCAATATAGGAGTGTAAAAATTATGCTGTTCTAGCATAAACAAGCCTCCTTATAAAATTTATTTTTGTTTCAATCCCTCACAGACATGCTTTAAACTTGTTTAATGCTCTTCCACCACCACATCAGCTTTACTCTCAAACTCATACCTTTGCATATCAAGGCCGACTATGTATCCCATTTTAGGCATATCTATCATGATATGCTTTATTTCATGCATAAAAGTTCTATACTGTGTTTTATAGCTCATATTTCTGTTTATAACGAGGTGATAGCACCCTTTTTTGCTGATATATGTAAAACCTGATACAGATGCAGGCAGATTTCCTATCGTGACTCTTATTCCGAAACAGTGAACTACTTCATAAAATGGGATATTTCCGTCAATTAATGCCCGAAATAGGGGCTCATCAAAGAAATCAAGCATTATGCTGCCCCTTTCTATGCTTGGATGCTAATTTATTCGACGCAAAATAATTTCCTCGTGCTTTGCTACTTCTTCTTCAATGCGATCCAGCTTCTCGCTGTTTTGCTTATATCCGTCAAATAAGGCCGAGAGCTTGTCTGAAATTTGACCGTCTATTTTGGCTTCGACTTTGCCAAGCCTGTTTTCTACTTTGTCCAGCTTGTTTTCGACTTTGCCAAGCTTGTTTTCAACTTTTTCGATTCGGTCATTTACTTGTTTAAAGCCTTTTTGCATTTCGGCATACATCTTTGTCATAAGATCCAGCATTTCATCATCCATATGTATCCTCCTTTACAAAACTCCTTTTCCGCTTGCTGAATTATTTGTTTTAGGATATAATAATAAAAAGTGGGTGGTAAATGTTATGAATAATATAAGACGTAAAATATTCAAAGTGGTTGAGCACGAATTAGATAACATAGCCGAACACCAACACAGTAGAAAAAATAAGGAATCCAAACGCAGTCCTATTTTAGCTAATTTTGATAAAACCTTCTCCAAAAAGCTGAAAGAGCATGATGACTTTATGGCGACTATCAGAAGCTCTATGAAAAGTACCAAGCAATAGGATGCATTACCTTAAAATCATCTTTTATGGATAGAAATTCAAGCGTTTTCAGCAACATCTCATCGAAGACTTTAAATAAATCATCAAGTTCATTGTTAGGTTTAAAATCCATGATACTTTTTAAATCACCCGTAATATATCCTACAATCGTAGATTCGGAGCTGTATTTATATCTAAGGGAAATATAATTTTCTCTTAGATATTTTTTGGTTAAAGGAATTAAAATTTGATTGTGAATGATATATGTGTCTGAAGGAAGTATTTTCGAAATAAAATCAATCATACTTCTAACATCGTCAAACGTTTTTAATTCAGAATCTAACTTATCTTTCATTAGCTTTTCTTTTGCCTTAAATTCATTAGAACGTTTTTGCTGCCTGTTCATATTCTTTATGGCATCATCAAATGCTCCGCTTGTAATACTGGAATAGATTTTGGTGAAGTTTCCATCGATTAAGCTTGTAATAAATGATAGATCAATCATTTTGAAATTCCCGTTTAATATTAAATAGTCGCCAACAACGGGTGACTTATGGCTATCAGAACTAATAAGCCCATTCTTATTAAGATAAGATATTAGGTTATCAAAAGAGTTATCGTGGATAATCTTAGATAAGATTTCTTTACCGGCTTCGGTTTGCGAAATAGTGTTAATCTCTTTAATGTATTCGTTTTCAAAATTGTATTGATACCCAAGAAGGCTTGATAGCCCCATTGATATATTCGATTTGCCTGTAGCAGGCATATCCTCTTCTGTCTTGACTTCAGTCCTGCATCTTTGCTCCTCAAATTTTCTTGAATTCACTAGGCCGTCATCAATTTGCGCCAAGTATGAATTAATCAAATCTGTGTCTAAATATACGAAATGTTTCACTTATATATCCTCCCTTTACATTTAGAGGCTGTCATCTTTTGCTTCTTCATCCTCAATAGCCTTTATTATCCGGATGATTTTCTTGACATCTTCCGGAGACATTTCGCGAGTTTGTTTGAATAGAAGCTGTAAATCCTCACGTTCTCTAAGTTCGTCCCAGAACTCTGCAAGCTCGGGATCGTCTGAAAGGGAGTCGGCTATTTTGGCGGCAGGGGTGGGGGTGTCGGATATACCCATTAACCAATCAAGAGTAACTTGAAAATATTCAGCTATTTTTTTCTTAATTTCATCATCAGGTATACTTTTGTCATTTTCATACATAGAAACCGTTGATTTAACAATACCAAATAATTTACCAAAATCCTCTTGGGTTAAATTATTTTCTAACCTTAATTGTTTTATTCTTTGACCAATGGTTGGCATATTCTATCCCTCAGTTCATAAATCTTAAACTAATTATATCACCCAATTCAAGATAGAAAAATATTATTCAAGAAATTTTAACTTTTTTATTAAAACCCTATTATAGTTCAATTACTTTGAACTATAATAATTGAAAGTTGAAGATACTTGAACAGCAAAGGAGGTATGAACTTGAAAAAGGTCCATAATAAGCTCAAAAAAATAAGAACTGATAAAAACATAACACAAAAGGAAATGGCTTTAAAACTTGGATATAAAGACAAGAGCGGATATTGCCAGTTGAAAAACGGAGACGTTGAAATGACTTTAGAGAAAGCCATTAAGATAAGTCAGATATTAGGTGTAGGGGTAGAAGAAATTTTTTTTGACACAAAAGTTCAAGCATATAGAACAAATGAGCAAATCGCCTGAATAAAGTGAGAAGGATGGACATAAAAGACTTAAAAACAAATTTGGAAATAACTAACTTAAATGAGTTTAAGGAACACATAGAAAAAATGCAGAGATTAATCGAAGAAGCCAACAAGGAAGCTGGTATAATTAAAAGTTTTAAATTTGATGTAAAAGTTGATTAAAATGGGTGCCAATTAATTGGTGTTTATTCGAATAACTTTTTCTCAACCCATTCTGCTGAAGCTTTTTCTAGCATTTCACGCCATGAAGAGAATTTTGTAACAGATTTTATATGCTCATCAAACACATCATCAGGAATGGCTTTGAAATCTTCCTGAGAGTTGACTATGAAATTTCCAGCTTCTAGCAACTCTTCAAAAGATGAAAAGTCGGTATATTTTACCATAAACTCTCTAGTAAAAAGCTCGGCAAAGGAGACGTTGTTCTCACCGTCAAGACGTTTAGCATTCTTCGATAACTTTTTTAGTTCTTTACTGAATTCGTCAAAGCCCTTTATTTTATACATCATATCACCTCAGAAATAATTGGCACCCAATATAATGCTTCGACGCCAAGGAAGCAAATCCTGTAAACAAATCATCTAAAAGGAGGAAAACTACGACCTCTATCTGTACAAATATTATCTCACAAGAATAGTGAGATAGAAAAGAAATATAGTTTTTAAACTATGACTTTATTATACGAGGAGGAAATAAATTGAATGAACTTGCAAGAGTTTTTGATTATCAAGGCTGGAAGGTCAGGATACTAATCAAAGACGGAGAGCCATGGTGGGTGCAAAAGATGTGTGCGATATATTGGAAATAGCAAACAGCAGGGATGTAATAAGTAGGTTGGATGATGATGAAAAGCAGACTATTCAGGGTAAAGAAAGCCTTGTCGGTTTAACCGACGACCCTTTCACAACACAGTTAACAGTAGTAAATGAGTCAGGGCTTTATAACCTAATTATGAGTAGCCGCAAACCGGAAACAAAAGATTTTAAACGCTGGATAACCCATGAAGTAATCCCGCAAATAAGAAAAACCGGAGCATATTCACTGGATCCTCGAAAACTTTTAGCCGCCGCAGTGCCAGAAGCCAATAAAATCATACTAGAGAAAGACAAAAAGATACAAGAGTTATCGCCAAAAGCTGAATTTTACGATGCTGTAGCCGGAAGCAAAAGCGCCATAGACATGGGCGATGTAGCCAAGGTTCTATATGAAGAACTTCATTTAGGCAGGAACAAGCTATTTAAGGTATTGAGGCAAAAAGGAGTCCTTATGGAAGACAACAGGCCTTACCAAGAATATATTGACAGAGGTTATTTCAGGACCATAGAGCAGAAATACACAACGCCGGATGGCACAACACATATAAGTATAAAGACGTTGGTGTATCAGAAAGGGCTGGATTTTATAAGGAAGCTGATAAAAGAAAACAGTGTAAAGGCTCTAAGAAGAATAAATAATGAGCAAATCGCATAGGAGGAGGGGCGAAGGATGTGAATTTATTTGAGCATGTTTTAGACATCTTTTCTGATTTTTGGAGGTACCTTACGCAGGATTGGATAACATTTTTATCGTTTACGTTGGCTTTAATCTCAACAATTTGCAACACCGCATTTTGGATTTTATATCTTATTTCACATTAGGTGGTAGGACCGGATGAAGAAGCAACTTTGTTTTAAACGTTTTCCGGGAGGTTTTTACAATTAGTTTTGCTTTTGTATTGTCTGCTGGAATATTAGTATAAGGGCCAAAAAATAGATTTCCTTCTATTGCACTATAAGGATCGATAGTTATTACAGGCTTAATTAAATCAGCAACTGATATTGTTGATGTTTTTGTGACAGGTACAATCCTACTGCAAGAAGATGAGCTATCAAGACAAACAGGTTCAAACCCATCTATTTCCAAAATTATCTCCAGCAATGTTATGGGTTTTTCTGAATTATTGGTAGCTCTTGCCCAAATGTAAAACGTGAATTTTGTAGTGTCTTCTAATGGCTGGCCATAGGCATCCATATGTCCATAATCAGTTATATATCCGATTAGCATTTTTCCACGTTCACCCGAAGGGAAATAAAAATTAAGGCTCGGTAGTTCTTGTAAAAAACGCCAGAAATGCATAATTAGTGCCGCAAAGCCTGTTATTGAACCAAAGACACTAAGCCAAAAAGTAAAACTTTCATACATCTTTATTCACCCAATTATTTAGTTATATCAAGGAAACTATAGCAACAAATATATTATCTAAAAGCTCTTTTTGGCTAAATCCTTGCAACGAAAAGTTTTGCGAGGAGTATGGATTATTAATTTAAATTTCACCGGTGCCAATTCTTTATCAGTTTTAGACATGCTCATTGCCTCCTCCGCAAGCAGCAACATAGTTTACTTCATAGCTTTAATGAAATCTGTAAGTTTTTCTATCTGCTCAGGAGTTAGGTCTTTAACTTCTTGCAACAGTCGGGTAATTTCTGGAGGCATTGCCGAATCTTCATCGGAGAAGAATTCCGCCAAGGTGATATCAAGTGCATCACAGATTTTTTGGAGGGTTTGAAGGGACGGCATGTTGACATTACGCTCAATATTGCTTAAATGTTCGCGAGTTAAGCCAACTTTATTTGCCAGAGCTGTAATTGTAATGTTTCTAGATGTTCTCAATTCCTTAAGCCTTGCACCGATATCCATTAACAATCCTCCACATGATATCTAAAGATATACTTTACATTAATTATAAATAACAAATTTCAAAATATCAAGATAGAGCAAGAAATAGGAAGAAAAATTAAGATAACTTAGTATAATTGTGAAGTATCACTTTATGATAAGATTGATTAATGTGAAGTTAAATATTACAATAAAATCAGGCGGGGGTGATAAAGTGCTAAAAATAAAAGATGCAAGAGAAGCGGCAAGATTAACTCAGAAAGAACTTGCAGAAAAAGTGGATGTTTCGAGGGAATATATTTCGGCAATAGAAAACGGACATTATAATCCATCTCTAAATTTGCTCAAAAAGATAGCCAAGGCCCTAAATACCAATATTAAAGACTTAATTGAGGAAGAGTCCGCATAGAAGGGGGGAAAAATTATGAAGTATTTTTTCATGGTAGACAGTAAAGACAATGGACACTTATTAGTAGCCGCAGATAAACAAGAAGCTACAAATATTATAGAAAATGCAGGATTGGAAATTGCAGATTTATACGAGTTGGAGCCTGATACTTTCAAACAGCCTGGATTTTTAATTTCTGAAAGGTAGCCTCCTGGGCTAAAAGCAGGAGGCTAGAGGTACTACTTACCAGACTTGTTCTTAGTCGGATCTGCTAAGTCGTAAGTCTGATTAGGTTTATCGGTAGGTGGCAATGGTTCATTCTTGACAGCTGTAATCTCTTTACCAGTATGACCGCCTTTTGGACCGATAACCTCATATTGACCGGATTTTGGAGCTTTTTGACCAGGCTTTAAACCTTTATCCTTACTCATAATTTCACCTCCTCTCCAAGTACATTTTACCACTCAAGCGGAAGACAAGAATACGGAAAGTAAGGATAAAACAGGGATAATGAATTTAATAGTGGAAGGAGGTGAAGCAAAATGCAGCAGATGTTTGTTTATGAGCCGACAAATATATTTATCCTTGTAGATTCGGATAAAAACAGAAGTGCCGAAGATGTAATCAAAGCCTTAGATACGGTCATTGGCGCAATGAAAGGCTTAAATCTCACGATTGGAGAAGTTTATACTTTTATAGACATACTTCTAACTGATTTGTATGAAAATAAAATTTAAGCCTTAATCATCTAAAGGCTCGCTGTATACAGTACCGTTCTTACCTACAACAAGTTGACAATCTTGTTTCTCGCATTTAGGATAGCCGGTACAAAAGGTTGAAAGCAGTTTCTTACCAGGTATTAAACTACCCAATGTTTGAATTTTGGCATATGTGAGTTCTTGATAAACACTTTCATTAATTGCAGAACAGGTAACAGTACGACTAAAAGTTATTTTATCACTCATGATTTTTATCCCCATAATTATTGGAATTTGAAGCGGATATATCAATTACGCCATGTTCTGATTCCCACTGCTTGATATACTGCTCGATTAAAAATTCGATATGAGTTGGCCGAGGTTTAAGAGGGAGCGACAAGTATATGAAGCTTGGTCCTGATTGGGCAGTTAGAACGCTTGAACATTTTCTATACAACTATTTTGATGAATTAAGGCAGTTGCAGGAGATGAAAAATGATATTATTGATGCTTCGCCAATACAGAGCGAATTTGTAGACGGCAAAACGAGAAAACCCGGAGATCCAACCGCTGCCAAGGGAGTTAAGCTAGCATCAAATAGGGATATAATAAAAAAAGAAAGATGGCTGAAGGTTGTTAAAGACGTTTTAAAATATGCCGAGGCATATGATAAAGCTTATGGCACAAAATATTCAATGCTGATAAATAAAAAATACTTTGACGAGCTTGGAGAAGAGCAAATATGCAATGAACTAAATATAGACCGCAGCACTTTTTATGCCTGGAAAAAAGAAATATTGAGCATGGGAATCAATTTGGCAGCAGCAATGGGCTTGGTCAGATATGAAGATTTTTTGAAAAAGTCTAAGACTTACAACAGTAAAATAGGGTGATATAATATATAATAGTTAAATATGAAATACACGAGAGCCCAGAAAGGAGGGACCTGGGCTCTATTATTCTGGCACGTCTTGTCAAACAATGATGATGAAGTCCTATTTAATCGAGATACTACTAACAAATAAACTTATTACTTGAATACTTAAATAATTACTTGTTATCTATCTTCCATACGATTTTACTATCAGATATGGCATTCGGCTTAAATTCTATTTCGAGAACCTTCCAGCCTTTAGGCAATTGATAACCCAGGCAGCCACTTAACTTCTTGCCAGGAGATATAGTGCCGTCCATTGTCGTAGTACCTTTTTTTGCACTCTGTGCCATCAAATCTTCGTTTATAGCTGAGTCATCCACATAAGCATTAAAACTTAAAATTGAGCTGACACTTATGTCATTTTTTGAGTCATTTTCTATCGTCATATTGACCAATACGAATTCTTTACCTTCATCAGGTTTATTGAATTCATCACCTGCGGGTTTTTCAATGCTGGTTATAATAGCTTTTACACCATTTAATTCAGCAATTTCGCCTACTTTAAAATATTGCGGCGTTTCTTCTTCTTGCTTAGTATCTGCCGTTTTATCGTTGCTCGTTTGTTCTCCAGTCTGTTGTACACTATTGGATTGTGTGCTACTAAGAGTAGCAACTTTTTGCGGCTGCTCATTATTTCCACCGGAGCCCGCTGCTATAAATATAAATAGTATTACTATTATGGCCCAGAACCACCAACGTTTAAAAATGGATTTTTTAGGTTTATCTGTCATATTACACCCTCCTAACATATTTTTAATTTGTAATTTAATTATATCACATGATTCTCACAATTTACAATGTAGATAATCCGTAGGAATGCAATCAATTCAGTAATAGTATCGTGAAGATATGACATACTTATCAATATTTTACAAGAGCAAAAATCCTCTTGACATATAGTATTATATATGATACTATACAATCAGGAGGTGAAAAGATGGCAGGAGTAGAGAAAATCATCAAAAAAATGCATGCACAGACTAATGGGATACGCTTTGAAGAAGCAGCTAAAGTACTGGAGCATTACGGTTACATACTCGAAAGGAAGAAAGGCTCGCACAGGCACTTCAGAAACAAAGAAGGAGATGTAATAACAATAAAAGAGGAAAACCCATTGAAGGCTGTGTATGTAAAAGATATATTGAACAGAATAGGGAGATAAATTCTCCCTATACAATAACTACTTACTCCTGCCTTAATAAATGGAAAAGGATATAAAAAAAGATGTTAATTATTATATGAGCCTGCCATATACCTATGTAATACAGCAAATTACAGACGAAAGCGGGACTTACTATTATGCGAGGATATTGGAATTGGACGGTTGCCAAAGCACAGGGGATACTTTTGAAGATGCATATGAAAGCATTAAAGAAGCTATGGAAGGATGGCTGGAGGTAAAGCTACAGCATGGTGATCCGATTCCTGAGCCTATTGGAGACGAATCTTTCAGCGGAAAGTTTGTGATCCGGCTTCCTAAGAGCTTGCATAAGAAGCTTGTTGTAGAGGCTAAAAAAGAGGGTGTATCGCTCAATCAATATGCTTTATATAAATTGAGTAAATAAAGGCTTAGCGAGTAAATAAAAACATAAATGAAATAATAGAGAAATAAATCTTAGAGCCGTAAGGCTCTTTTTTATATAGGTGATACTATGGTGCTGAGAAAAACATGCCCAAGATGTGGGGCGATTATAGAAATGGCGCAAACCTATTGTGAGCAGTGCCAGCAGGAAGCTGATAAGCAGAAGCAAGAGCGGCAAATAAGATATGATACAGAAATAAGGTACAAGCGAGACAAGAAATATCATGATTTCTATAATAGTCTTGAATGGGAGAAAGTAAGGCAGGCAGCAGTAGCAAGAGACCATGCTTTATGTCAGGATTGCCTAAAGCAACATAGGATAAAGCCTTACGACACAGTGCATCATATAGAACCAATCAAAGATAATTGGGGTAAGAGATTAGACTTGAATAATCTTATATGTTTATGTGAGAGCTGCCATCAGGAAAGACATAAACAGCTAAAGGGGTAGGGGGGCATAAAAAAGTTTCCAAAATGCTAGGAGACCGGCGAGCGCAGTCTCGCTTGCAAAAAATTCCCGAAACGGGCATGCAAAGGGGGTGGAGGCGTATGGCAAGACCTTCAAAAAGTGTCAAAACAATGAGCAAGAATCTTACAAAGGAAGAGAAAGCAACAAGAATAGAGGTAGAAGAAAGACTCAAAGGATCATCTGATAAAATTCTACCGCCTCGACACCTGAATACAAAGCAAAAAAAATTTTCAAGAACATAGTCAATGAACTTGAAGAAAGCAAGATACTCGGCAACCTTGACATTTATATTTTAGCTCAAGCGGCAATATCCATTGAAAGACTTCAAAGCATTGAAACCACTATAAACAAAGATAATTCAAAAATGTTTGATAGAAATGTTTTAGCCGCTAAAGAAAAATATACAAAAGATTTCTTTAGATGTTGCAATGAACTAAGCTTATCTCCCCAGTCAAGAGCTAAGCTGGGTAATATTGCTTTGCAAACAAAGCAGCAGCAGGAAGACCCGCTCCTAAAAGTACTGGTTGGTGGCAAGAATGCTAATTGAAAACGCAAAAAGATATGCGATAGACGTTGTAAGCGGCAAAGAAATAACGACAAATGAAGTCAAAAAGCAATGCGAGTGGTTTCTTGAAGATGTGCAAAAACAAGAAGACATAAGCTTTCCATACTATTTAGACGAGGACGAATTAATCAAGGTTGAAGGTATACTGAGCCTTATAAATTTTGCTACAGGACTCAACGTGATAGGCTCGCCTGTTTTATATGGCCTTTGGGACTTCCAAGCTTTTTTTATTGCTAATATATTCGGATGGCGGTTCAAAGAAGACAATAAAAAGTTTCGGTATCGTGACGTGACATTATATATAGCTCGCAAGAACGCTAAAACATTCATTTGCGCTTTAGTAATAATAATTCTGATGCTTACTGAAGATAAATACAGTGAGTTTTATTCAATATGTTTGGACAGGGACCTTGCAGGCGAAGTAAGAAAAGCCATGACGCAGCTTATTGAGGCCAGCCCTGCTATCAATATATTTTAAACTGTCTACAACATTAAGCGGCAAGATAGTTTGCAAACTTACTAATAGTTTTTATCAGGCGAGGACGGCAGAGGCAAGCAGGAACAATGCTATCCGTCCATCTGCTTTCATAGCTGATGAAATAGCCGCTTTTAGAGATTACCATAATATTAACGCCATGAAGTCAGGCCAATTAAACGTTAAAAACCCGCTCCGGTTTAAACTTACGACAGCATATCCCGAACGTGATAGCATAATGCTTGAAGAACTTGACTATATACGCAAAGTATATGATGGCGTTGTTGATGATGACAGGATGTTTGCCTTACTGTATTATGCAGAAGAGGGACATGAGTGGGATGATATTGGCATCATGCAGGCCAATCCTCTTAGAATAGAAGAAAATTATCAAGAGATAAGAGACAATCGGAAAGCGGCGTTGGAGAAGCCTTCCGAAAGAATAGAGTACCTAACAAAGCATATGAATGTGTTCGTTACTCAAACACATGAAGAGAAATACATTGACTTTGAATATTGGAAGAAATGCGAAGCGGCCGAAATAAGTTTTGAAGGTAAAGAGGTGGTAGTTGGCGTAAACCTTTCCATATCCACAGATTTAACAGCAGTTTCGATTATGAGCAAAGAAAATGGATTTTACTATTTATCTTCTCATGGTTTTTTGCCGGAAGACAGCTTAGACGGTAGGCGTGAAAAATTTGATTACAGGCAGGCCGCCAAACGTGGCGAATGCACTATAACAGATGGCATGATCGTCAACTACACTCAAGTTGAAGAGTATATCAGGTCTATCGAAGAAAAGTATAAATGCAAGATAAAATGTATTGTGTCAGACCCATTTAACGCTTTACAAATGATGGAGAGTTTATCAAAAGACTATGAAGTGATACTCTTGAAACAGACGTATGGGAATTTAAGCCCGGCAATTAAGCAGTTTAGAGACGATGTATATACCGGCAAGATAAAATATGAAAAGAACAAACTGCTCGACTGGTGCCTGAGCAATGCGACAACCATAAAAGGCAAGACTACAGACGATATACTTCTTGCTAAGGAAAATAAGAATAAAACGAGGATTGACCTTGTAATGGCCAGCATATTCTGCTATACGCAGCCATATTTGCAAAATGATACTATCGACATTAGCAAATACGCAACTAACGAGTTCCTTTCAAAATTGTGGGGTGTTTGAATGCGGAAATTTCTCATTGATTATATTGAAGACATATTAATTTTGAGTGGTTTGGCAATTATTGTTGCAACCACTTTTTTTATTTCTAAAATGGCCGGTTTATATTCTCTTGGGGCCACATTGCTTGGCTTAGGTATATATTTTGCCAAGAATCCGCCAGAGAGAAGGTGATTAAGTGCTTTTTAGAAATCAAAAGAAGATTAAAAATGCGGAAATTACGCCTAATTGGTCGCCAGATTTTAATGAATTGATGACCTTTCTGGGCATAGCGCCAGATACTATAAACGTTGCAGGCAAAAATGCTTTAAAAGAGATAGTAGTCTATACCTGCATCAAGATTTTAAGCGATACTATGTCAAAGTTACCATGCAAGATATACCAGGACAGCGGAGGAATAAGAAAAGCAACAGAACATTATCTTTATCCGCTCCTTAAATTGAGGCCTAACCTATATATGAGCGCGTCAGATTTTTGGAAATGTCTAGAAAGCCAGCGCAACATTTATGGCAATAGCTATGATTGGATTGATTTTGTACCAAATGGCAGAAACGCAGGAAAAATTCAGGGGATTTATCCTTTAGATAGCACGAAGATGAGAATTTATGTGGACGATGTAGGACTATGGAGCAGCAAAAACAATGTTTGGTATGTATACACTGATAATTTAGGCAATGAATATAAGCTTAATGCGTCTAATTTGCTCCATTTTAAAGGATTAACAAACGACGGGTTAGTAGGAATGAGTCCAATAGAAGTTCTGAAACTTAACATCGAGAATGCCTCAGCGGCAGAACAATTCCTTAATAATAGCTTTAAAAACGGTATGCAGACCGCTGGCATAGTGAATTATATCGGCGATTTAAGCCCGCAGGCAGAGGAAAACTTCAGAAAGAACTTTGAGAGAATGGCAAACGGCCTGCAAAATGCCAACAGGATCAGCTTATTGCCTATAGGGTACACATATCAGCCTATATCAGTAAAACTTACTGATGCTCAATTTCTGGAAAATACGATGCTAACTGAGCGCCAAATTGCCGCTGCGTTTGGTGTCAAATTGTATCAAATAAATGACTTAGAAAAGACATCATATGCAAGTACGAGTGAGGCCAACCGAGAGTTTTATGTTGATACCTTGATGGCTATTCTGACAATGTATGAACAGGAGCTAACATATAAGTTATTCTTACCGCAAGAAATCATGCAAGGTTATTATATAAAGTTTAATCCAGACGTAATTTTGCGAGGTGACCCGAAATCAAGATATGAAGCTTATGCGATTGCGATTCAAAACGGCATAAAAACTCCAAATGAGGCTAGGGCATTAGAAGAGGATCCACCTCTGGAAGGAGGCGATCAGTTATTATTAAATGGTAATATGATACCTGCCACCAAAGCAGGACAACAGTATCAGTAGGAGGTGAACAATATTGAAGAGGTTTTGGAAGTTTATAAGAAATGCTGCGACTGAAACTACACCTGAAAGCGTTGAACTCAGAATCCAAGGCGACATTGTAAGCGATGACGATGTTTGGCTATATGAGTTTTTAGGCATGAGCACAATATCACCGAACGCTTTCAAGGATGAGCTAAAGAAATATGTAGGCAAAGACATAACAGTATGGATTGACAGCTACGGAGGTGATGTATTCGCAGCGGCAGGCATTTATAACGCCTTAAAAAAACATCAAGGTAAAGTAACAGTCAAAATTGATAGTAAAGCTATGAGCGCCGCCAGCGTCATTGCAATGGCAGGAGACGAGGTCCTAATGTCACCAGTCGCAATAATGATGATACACAATCCGCTTACCATGGCTAAAGGCGATATGAGAGACCTAAGGAAAGCAGCCGATGTGCTTGATGCCGTCAAAAGCAGCATTATTAACGCATATGCGCTTAAGACAGGCAGGTCCAAGGCAAAAATATCGTCCATGATGGATGATGAAACATGGATGAGCGCAAATGTAGCCATTAAGGAAGGATTCGCAGACGGAATATTATATACAGATAAGGCAGAAAGCGACAGCATGATGAACTTTGCATTTAATAGATATGCCATAGTAAACAGCGCCAAAAATGCATTCAAACATTTAAAATCCTTAGACAGGTTTAAAGTTAGAGATGGTGTATCGCCCGATGACGTGTCAAGAGAGATTGCACCAGAGGATGAAGAATGGGAGAGACCTAATCTATCGGACTTCACAGATAAAACATGGGACGAACTCACAGACCAGGAAAAGAAAGATATAGCAGGCCGCTACGCGTGGGCAGCGGAAATGCCTCCTGCAACATTCGGGGACTTGAAATTTCCGCACCATGACCTAAAGACACATAAAGTTGTATGGCGTGGAGTAGCACAGTGTGCAGTAAGACTTGACCAAGCCGATGTTCCAGCTGATGATATACCGAAAATAAAAAGTTACCTTGCATCGCACTATGACCAGTTTGGCAGAACACCGCTTTGGGAAGAACAAAATAATAAGAGCCAAACAGAAACATTAAAAGCAAAATTAGCTTTAGAATTGGAAATTACAGAAAAAGAGAGGATGATATTAAGTGAGTAAAGAATTAAGACAGCTTTTAGCAGAATTAGGGTTAAAAGAAAGAGAAGCCAGTGATTTACTAAACAAGAAAGATGCTACGGCAGATGAAATTAAAGCAAAAACAGATGAAATAAAGGCAATAAAAGCTAAGATTGAAGCGCAAAAAATAATTGATGAAGGTAAGGAATTCGACGAGGACGGTATCGAGCTTACAAGGGCACCAGCTAAAGAAAAGAAAAGGGAACGTGAAGAGTTCAACACACAGTACTAGAAAGCATTTTTAAATGCTTTTAGGCTAAAGGCGAGTAATGATGACTACAAAATATTGAATGCTTTAGACTCGGGAACGCCAGCTAATGGTGGCCTGCTCATTCCTCAGGATATACAGACCAGAATAAACGAATATAAAAGGTCTTTGCCGCAGTTAGAAACTCTTATCAATGTAATTCCAGTGTCAACTAACGGTGGGAGTAGAGTATTTGAGAAGATAGCCACTATGACGCCTTTGGTAAATGTGACCGACTTAACTGTCGATTTGCCTGATATGGGAAATCCAACGTTTGAGAATATTACTTATGCCATAAAAGACTACGCAGGGTATATGCCGGTAGCCAATGACCTATTAGACGATAGTGATCAGAATATTGTTGATTATCTAACTCAGTGGATAGCCAGAAAGTCAGTTGTAACAAGAAATACCTTAATAATCGGAAACACCAGTACCGGGACATATACATTCACAAAAGCGAACGCTGCGCCAAGTGCGCCGGGAAATATCATCTCGCCGGTGGCAGGTTCTACGGTCGTCGGAAACGTGACCATCAAATGGACAGAAGCCACGGACTCAGACGGAGATGAGCTGACTTATTCCGTTTATTATTCGGCAGATGACGGGGAAACGCTGCTGCCAATTGCGACAGGTGTAACAGCTTTAATACTGGCCTGGGACACAAGCGCGGTTCCAGAAGGAACAAACTACCGCATTTATGTCAAGGCTAACGACGGGAAGATGGACGGCCCTTTCGCAGTTAGCGGCATCTTTACTATTGCCCACAATTTAAGCCCGAGCGAAATGTCGGCAATTGCGCCAGTCCATACTGCTAGGGTGCCGCTTCAACCCGTATTCATGGCGGGCGTCGGGACTGATCCAGAAGGCGATCCTCAACACTTTAGGTTGCAGATTGCCAAAGACGTAAACTTTGTTAATATAGTGGACGACTTGGAAACAAGCACCAAAAATCTACTGACCGCAAATCAAGCCGGTGTGGAAGCCGGCACAACAGGATTTACCGCCAGAGGAACGACAATCGAAAGATCTACAGCCCAGTTTTATGAAGGCGCTGCCAGTTTGCAGGTGACCACATCAGGGACAATCGCCAATGAAGGCGTGGAATTAAGCCCGGTTGATGTATTAGGTGGTAAGAGTTACGCTGCTCAAGTAAAGGTAAAAGGTGCCGGATATATTCGCCTGGTAATTGAAGAGCTCGACAGCGAAGACAACTACTTGAGATCTACCGGAAGCAATCCAATAATACTGGACGGAACATCATGGCAGACATTATCCGTATTTGCTCGCACAGGCCAAGATTGCGCAAAATTGCGCTTGGCAGTACTGACTTCATCTGTAATAGGCGCGACGTTTTACTGTGATGCATTCATGTTAGTTAAAGGAGAAACAGCGCCTGACGAATTTATTCCCGGCCAGCAATACGGCCCGGGAACAGCAGATGCCATAGCCAGCTGGGAAATATACGGCGCCAATTGGATACCTATGCCTGCAACAGGAGCACCGGCAGAAACTGAACGGGTGAGACATTCACTTCGTCAGCCTTTGCAACAGAACCAAAGCTATTATTGGCGTATGGCGGCTAGAGATGACACAGGACAATACGGAGAGTGGACACTTCCCAGAATCATCCGCGCCGGGAATATGCTGCAGTTTAGGCTTAAAACCCCGATTGAAACATCTGTAGAGGTGGAGCGAGTATTGGTTTTTGGGTATCACAATATTGCCAAAGATGGTGCGAATCCAGCCGTGCTTAAGGTTGAAGCTAGTAATAACGCTTTTGACCCGTTTCCAGTCTGGCAGGATATTACCGCTGCATATTTGTCGCGCAACTATACTGACGTAGTAAATAAAAATAGGGTGGCGGACAAATGGGGTCTAGATATTCGCATTACCATATGGGCCCATGACACATTAGGCACTATTGAGGTGCTGGGCGTGGGTATTGCATTTGACTAAAAGTGGAGGTGGTATGCATGGAAGTAATTGCTAAATCGGACCTGGCAGCATTACGAGCTGCTAGGCAATTAGAGGAAGAAAAAAACAAAAGAATTCAGGACCTGGAGCTTGCATTGGCCGACCAAATGGCTGCCAATGTGGAAATGCAGATGAGGCTACAGGATCTAGAACTAGCGTTTGCTGATCAACTTGCAGGAGGTGTCATGTAATGGCTTATGCACCATATGTTGTGCGGGTGATTGCAAGAGCAATTATAACAAAATATGAAATGGGCATTAGAAAACCGGCAGAATTAGTACTGGTGTATCCTGCAGATGAAAGACAACCAATATTAGATGAGGTGTATAATATGAGGCCTGATTTAAGACCATAGGGGGGAACGCTGATGCCCGGGGCAGAAATAGCACAATACGGCCTTGCAACATTCACGGTTGCAGGGCTTATTTACATCGTTGTTCTATTCTTCAATATAAAAAAGAAGGAAGATGGTAATGACGACTTAAAAGAAGTAATTGAAAATAACACGAAAGCATTAAACAGCCTACTTTCTGTTATACAGTCAATACAAGTTACCCTTCTAAGGCAGGAAGCTAAAATTGATGAGCTCCTGGATCGAGCAAGGAAGTGATAAATGTGAGATTTTCAAAATGGATTGTTGCTTTGGTGATAGCCATGAATGGTATTTTTGCATGCGCGGTACTATATATATTTTTACGAGTTGGAAGCGAACCTTCAACGCTGATAGGGGCGTGGTTTGCATTCACAACGGGTGAGCTCTGGGCTCTGGCGGGGATAAAGAAGAAAGAACTGTATGCAAAAAAAGGACGAGAAGGAAGAAGGGGATGATAATGGAAATTAAATGGGTGGGTAGTCCTAATTATACATCCGGAAGAAAGGGCAAGAAGATAATCGCTATCGTAAACCATATAACAGCAGGGGATTATCCAGGGTGTCTTTCATGGATGCAGAATCCGAAAGCCCAAGCCAGTGCTCACTATCTCATCACCAAAGCAGGGAAGATTTTACAACTAGTCAAAGAATCTGATACTGCTTGGCACGCAGGAGCAGTAAACAAGCCTAATTGGAAATATTATGACGGCACAAATCCAAACTACTACACGATAGGTATTGAACATGAGGGTTTCCCAGAAACAGGTATAACCGAAGCGCAGTATCAAGCAACCTTGTGGCTTCAAAAGCAAATAATTCAAAGATATGATATTCCAATCGATAGCGACCACATCATAGGCCATTACCGCATTGACAGTGTCAACAGGCCTAATTGCCCTGGGCCTAAGTTTCCTTGGACAAGACTATTTAATGATTTAAGAGGTGATGATAACTTGGATAAAGTAACTCTTAAGGATGTTATTATTACTAAAACCAAATTCGGAAATGAGGAACTTTCCGGATATATTATAGGGGGCAAGACATATGTAGAGTTCCGCAAGTTATGTGAGATTTTAGGGCTGAAAGTTGTCTGGAATGAAAAAACATTTACGTCCGAGGTGAGAAAATGAACTGGAAGCAAAAACTTACATCTCGAAAGTTTTGGGTAGCCGTGGCAACGGCTATTTTTATTATTTTGTCTGAAGGGCTTGGTCTGAATGTAGACAGCGACTTATACTGGAAACTGGTTACAGTTGCATTGGGGTATATTTTCGGTGAAGCGGCAGTTGATATAGCAAGGGCAAAAAATGAATGAGTTGCTTTAGCTTCTTGCACAGGTCTGGTATTTGTGGCGAAAGGAATTCCCGGGAAGCGAGAATACAGAGGAAGTCCTAGAATTGATACAGAGATTACAGCTTATTGTGTTTGAGGAAGATACTGCTAACGCGAATTGCTAACAAAATATACCTATTTTAATAAAGTTAGATGTGCATTATAAAAAAGAAGAAAAGCTCAAAACCTTGATATATAAGGCTTTTGAGAGCTAAATAAATTTACATTCTATGGGAAAAACGCTATTGTCCTAGAATGGGGTTCTAGAGGCCGGGGGTTCAAGTCCCCCCACTCAGACCATTACTTAGAATAATCATAGTTACAAGGAAAATATAAGCAATTGCCAAGAAGTATTATAAAAAGACCACCTGTTTTAATTGTGTTAAAATGATTAGACAGGTGGTCTTTTGCGTCCTAAGATATTTCATCTAGCTTTGGAGATTTTTTCTCAAGTAGCGCTTCGACAATTAGTCCCCATAAGGGCAATAAGTATAAATAACAGGCGGCAAGTACACAAGATGTGGGAGCTGATATTGTAGCAAGGGGCACTGCACTTGCAATTGACCATGGAATTAACGGTGAAATTACTACAGCGGTATTTTCCAGATAAATTGCCAATTTGTTTTTGTCAGATTCGAGCATATCACATAGTTGGTGTGTAAGCATGATAGTAAGCGTTTGATTGCATGATATGATACCCACAATAATTGATATTAAAAGCACCAGACTGTATGAAGAACTTTTTTTGCCAAAAGAAGCTATATGGTCTTTTAAATTATCAAGCAAACCCGTTTCCTTGAATATGCCGGCGTAAGATGAAGAAATACATACTATTGCAGTAACCTTCAACATAGATATAATTCCGCCGCCATTAATCATTGAAGCGATTTGCGGATTTATAGACTTGTAACCCAAAATCATTGTTTTTAAAATGCTGTTTATATCTAATCCTTGATAATGCAAACAAACTGCTATAGCAGAAACAATACTTGCTATCATGGACAATTTTACATTTATCTTCAGTAGCGATAAAAGTAAAATTATAAATGCAGGAAGCAGGACTGCAAAATCGAGTCGAAAGCTTGATGAAAAAAGACTTTGTATATCAAGAGTGTGCTGATAGCTATTTGATGCACCAATTCCTGTTAAGGCATATATAATACATGTTATGACAAAAGGCACAACTGCAGTAATTGTCATATTTCTTATATTTTTAAATATGTCAGTAAAAGTTAATTCAGCAATCAATAATGCACTAGTTGAAAGAGGAGAACACCTATCACCGAAATAGGCACCGGATAAGATAGCACCTCCGGCTAAGATGGGATTTATACCTATTGCAACGGATATCATCATACAAATTACGCCCATGGTAGCAGCTGTCCCTAGCGCCGTTCCTGTTAAAAAAGATACAAGACAGTTTAAAAGAAATGCTGTTAAAACGAACATTGAGGGTTTAATAAACTCTATAGCGTAACACACAATAGCAGGAATGGTACCTGCAGCTCTCCATACAGCAGTCAGCATACCGATCAGAAGAAATGTAAGAAGAATATTTTTTACAGCGTAAATGCCAATATATGACATCTTAACAATTTGAAAAACTGTATATTTTTTTATAAACGCATATACGCAAAAAATAAAATATCCAGCAAGCAAAGCGTATAAAATTGAAATTCTTGCTATAACTGAGATGGCAAGCACAGCTGAAACTAACAATATCGTTATTATTTCCATATAAACCTCACCAAATATAATTTAAAAAAATTAAGGTATGAATTTGCTTTACAATAAAATAATTCTGCTTGCAACTCTAAATTCCTGCTTATCCAAAAAAATGAATTCATTATAATGACCTGCATTCAGGTTTAATGATAAAGTCCCGCTTTTTTAAAATAGCTCATCTAAAAACTTTAAAATAGATGCAGGATTTTTTATTACATTGTAGAATATTTTAAAGTAGTCCTGCAACTGAGGAGGTTTTTAAATGCCGGTATATATCTTAAAACGTATTTTAGCGGGTATGCTTACTATGTTCATACTTGTGACAATAACATTTTTCTTGATGCATGCTATTCCAGGGGGACCTTTCAGTCCGGCAGAAGAACGAAATGTCCCTGAAAGTGTATTAAAAAAAGTTGAAGAACGATACGGCCTCAACGATCCAGTTTATATTCAGTATTTTAACTACTTAAAAAATCTAGCACATGGAGATTTGGGTTTTTCATTTAAGCAACCTGACAGAACAGTCAACGAAATTATCCGCATTGGTTTTCCGGTATCAGCAAAAGTTGGTGCTATAGCTGCTGTGGTATCTGTGGTAATAGGCGTCCCTCTTGGTATAATATCAGCGGTAAAAAGGGGCAAATGGATGGACTGGGCTTCTATGGCATTTGCAACTATCGGTATATCGGTTCCCGGTTTTGTTATAGCTGTGCTTTCAATGTACTTATTTGCTGTAAAGTTAAAGATTTTGCCCACATATGGACTTACGAGTTGGAGACACTATATACTTCCTGTAGGAGGTCTTGCCCTGGGACCAATTGCCTATATAGCAAGACTGATGAGGTCTAGTATGCTGGAAATCATGCGTCAAGACTATATTCGTACAGCTAGGGCAAAAGGCGTAAGCGAATTTTGGGTTATAGCAAAACATGCAATGAAAAATGCCATAACACCCGTAGTGACATACTTAGGTCCTTTAGTGGCATCTCTTTTAACAGGCAGTTTTGTAGTTGAAAAGCTTTTTTCAATTCCAGGCATGGGCCGCTATTATGTAACTGGAATAAGCGATAGGGATTATTCAGTAACTCTTGGAATGACATTATTTTTTGGATTATTTGTTGTAATTGCCAATATTATCGTTGATATCTTATATGCGCTTATTGACCCGCGAGTCAAAATGGATGAGTAGGTGAAAAAATGGAAACACCGTTATATGATGAAATTCCACCAGAGCTTTTTGAAAAAGCTTTGGATACGGAAAAACAGTCCGATGTAATATCTAGGCCCAGTATGTCATACTGGCAAAATGCCTGGGCAAGATTTAAGAAAGACCCACTTGCTATGATTGGCCTTGTAGTTATAATTATTATTACGCTTTTTGCTATTTTCGGACCTATAGTTTCGCCATACACTTATGACGGTCAAAATATAGCTATTCAAAACCAGCCTCCTTCAAGGGAACATTGGTTTGGTACTGATAAATTTGGAAGAGACATTTTTGTGCGCGTTCTTTATGGAGCAAGAATTAGTCTCAGTATAGGAGTAATGGCTGCCGCAATAAATCTTGTAATAGGAGTTATATATGGCGGTATAGCCGGATATTTTGGCGGTAGAGTAGATATGGTGATGATGAGGATAGTAGATGTTCTGTATGGACTTCCATCATTGCTTTATATAATTTTAATTATGATGTTTTTAGGCAACACAGTTAAAAGTATTCTTATAGCACTCAGCCTTACTTATTGGATAGGCACTGCAAGAATCGTAAGGTCTCAGGTTTTATCTTTAAAGCATGAAGAATACACTCTCGCAGCAAGAGCGCTAGGCGTTTCAAATTTAGGTATAATATTTAGACATTTAGTTCCTAATAGCATGGGTCCAATTATAGTAACAGTTACATTTTTAATCCCTCAAGCTATTTTTTCTGAGGCTTTTTTAAGCTTTTTGGGCATAGGAATTCAGGTTCCAATGGCAAGTTGGGGCACTTTAGCAAATGATGCTATTCCGGCTATTTTTACTCAGCCTTATCAGATGATTTTTCCTGTACTTGCCATAAGCATCACAATGTTTGCATTAAACTTTATTGGAGACGGCCTTAGAGACGCTTTAGATCCAAGACTAAAAAAATAGGTAGGTAAAATTATGATATTGCTTGATGTGGTTAATCTTAAGACAACTTTTCAAATTGATGCCGGAAACGTTCAGGCAGTGCGGGGCGTATCTTTTCATGTTGATGAAGGAGAGTCTATAGGCATTGTCGGTGAGTCCGGCTCGGGCAAAAGCGTTACAATGCTCTCGGTAACAAGGCTTTTACCGGATAACGCCAAAGTTGAAGCCGATAGCATCAATTTTAACGGTACCGAGTTATTAAAACAAGATGACAATTTTATGCGAAAAATTCAAGGCAGTGAAATCGGCATGATTTTCCAAGATCCAATGACTTCACTAAACCCCTTATTTACAATCGGAGATCAGATAATGGAGCCGATTCGCATACATCAAAAACTATCAGGCGAGGATGCAAAAAAAAGAGTAATAGAACTTCTCAAATTAGTAGAAATACCTGATCCGGAAAGCCGATTAAAGCAATATCCTCATGAATTTTCAGGTGGAATGAGACAGCGAGTAATGATTGCAATTGCCCTAAGCTGCAATCCAAAACTTTTGATAGCTGATGAGCCGACTACAGCACTAGATGTCACAGTTCAAGCACAAATTTTAGACCTTATGGATGAATTAAAGAAAAAATTAAATATGTCAATTATATTAATAACTCATAATTTAGGAGTCGTTGCTAAAATTTGCAATCGTATCATTGTTATGTATGGTGGTTTATTGGTAGAGGAAGGCACTTCTAGAGAAATATTTTACGAGCCTAAACATCCTTATACATGGGGTCTTTTGCGCTCCATCCCAAAAGTAACTGCTCAAAAAAGTAAACTTATACCTATTCCGGGCAGCCCGCCGGATCTGCTTTCACCTCCTGCCGGCTGTCCCTTCGCTCCAAGATGCGAATATGCAATGAAGGTCTGCATGAAATACCCTCCGAAAAAAATAGGACTTAGTGACACTCACAGTGTTGCCTGCTGGCTTATGCATCCAAAATCACCCGGATATAAAATGGAGGGATTGTATGCAAATAGATAGTAAAAACCTTTTAGAAATAAAACACTTAAAAAAATATTTTGAGATACGAAAAGGCTTTTTTGGTAAAAATGTGCGCATTTTGAAGGCTGTAGATGATGTAAGTTTTAGCATAAAAAAGGGCGAAACTTTTGGACTTGTAGGCGAATCGGGATGTGGAAAAACTACTGCCGGAAGAACTATACTAAAACTTTATGAGCCCACCTCGGGCCAAATCTTTTACGATGGTAATGATATATCAAAATTTAGCGAAAAAGAAATGTTTCCATATAAAAAGAAAATGCAGGTCATATTTCAAGATCCCTATGCATCATTAGACCCTCGCATGACGGTGGGCGAAATTTTGGGAGAAGCTATAGACGTTCATCACCTCTATGAAGGTAAGGCACGTTCTGACAGAATTGCGGAGCTTGTAGAACTTGTAGGATTAAAAAGTGACCACATAAACAGATATGCCCATGAATTTTCCGGTGGTCAGCGCCAAAGAATCGGAATAGCCCGCGCTTTAGCGGTCGAACCCGAGTTTATAGTTTGCGATGAGCCCATATCAGCTCTTGATGTATCTATACAAGCTCAGATTGTTAATATGCTTGAAGAATTTCAAGAAAAGTTTGGTTTAACTTACTTATTTATATCCCATGATCTTTCAATGGTAAGGCACATATCTCACAAAGTGGGCGTTATGTACCTTGGCTCTTTGGTAGAATATGCAGGAGTAGACGAGATCTTTTTGAACATGCTTCATCCTTACACAAAAGCGCTTCTGTCCGCGGCGCCAATTCCTGATCCTGACGAATCTAAAAAAAGTGAAAGGATACATCTTCAAGGGGATGTACCAAGCCCATTAAATCCGCCAA
Source organism: Tepidanaerobacter sp. EBM-49 (assembly GCF_001896645.1). Classification (NCBI taxonomy): domain Bacteria; kingdom Bacillati; phylum Bacillota; class Clostridia; order Thermosediminibacterales; family Tepidanaerobacteraceae; genus Tepidanaerobacter; species Tepidanaerobacter sp. EBM-49. The sequence goes on along the minus strand of NZ_MPPE01000005.1, from coordinate 11,186 downwards.
GTGGATGTGCGTTTAGAAATCGCTGTATCTATGCCAGCAAAATATGTTCAGAGGAAAAGCCTGTGCTAAAAGATGCAGGCGCCGGACATATGGTGGCATGCCACCTTTATTGATATGTCAAAAATATAAATGAATCGGAGGGAATTAATATTGAAAAAATCAGGAGTGTTTCTAGTTGCTTTGACACTTATAGTTTCTATGCTGGCAGGCTGCGGAGGTCAACAATCTTCCACGGCGGATTCAAAAAATAAAATTATATACGCTATGAGCGATGAAGCTGAAACATTAGACCCGACGCTGAACATTTATGCTCGTTCCTCAAATGTGTTATTAAACCTTTTTAGTGGTCTGTTTAAAGTGGGACCTGATGGCAAGCTTGCGCCATCGATGGCTGAAAGTTATACTATTGATGAAACCGGAACAAAATATACGTTCAAAATCAGAGATAATGCTAAATGGTCAGATGGAAAGCCTCTTACCGCTCAAGATTTTGAGTATACTTTCAAAAGAATATTAAATCCCGATGTGGCATCGAAAGCAGCCTATGAACTTTATTACATAAAAAACGGCAAAGCTTACAACGATGGAAATGCCACAGCAGATGAGGTAGGAGTCAAAGCTTTAGATGACAGAACTTTAGAAATTACATTAGAAAATCCAACCCCATATTTTCTAGATCTTTTAAGTTCTAGCAGCTACTTGCCTGTAAGAAAGGATATTGTGGAAGGAAACGAAGGTTGGACAAAATCTCCAGAAACTCTTATAAGCAATGGTCCTTTTTATATGGCAGAAATCAAGCCCAAAGAAAAGTATGTTCTAAAGAAAAATCCTCACTATGTCGATGCTGACAAAGTAAAATTAGATACTTTAGAGATAACCTTTATAGATTCTCCTGAGACCGAACTTGCCGCATATCAGAACAATGAAATAGACATATCTCAAAACCTTACTCCTGAAGGGATGTCACAATACAAGGATTCGTCGGAATTTCATAGAGTCCCAAGGATTGGAGTTTATTATCTTGATATAAACACTTCAAAAGATCCTTTTGATGATGCTAGAGTAAGAAAGGCTTTTAGTATATCAATAAACAGAGAGCAGCTTGTTACAAAGATATTGCAAACAGTAGGCAAACCGGCTTTTGGGTTTGTGCCTTATGGTATTCCTCACGGTGTTGAAAAAGATAAAGACTACCGAGATGTGGTGGGAAACCTTTTCACAGAAGACGTTAGCGAGGCAAAAAAACTGCTAGCTGAAGCAGGTTATCCTGATGGCAAAGACTTTCCTGCTGTCACATACATCTGCATGGCGGATCAAGCCAACAAGGATTTGGCTCAAGCGCTCCAGAGCATGTGGAAAGAAAATCTTGGTGTTCAGGTTGATATAAGAACATATGAATCCAAATTATACTGGGATGAGATGCATCAGGGAAACTTCAACATTGGTTGGGATGGCTGGACAGGAGATTATTTAGATCCAATGACGATGCTTGATCAGATGGAAAGTGTAAATACCGAGACCAATAATCGCTGGAGCAATCCTGAGTATGATAGGCTGCTTGAAGAAAACCGCAAGACTGCAGATCAAAAAATACGCATGGAAAACTTTGCAAAAGCTGAAAAATTGCTAATGGATGAAATGCCCATAATACCTCTTTATTTTAGAGAGACTGCATATTTATGCAAACCTAATATAAAGGGCCTCTTAGTAGATGTTTCAGGACATATGATATTTGAATATGCATACAAAGAATAAACTGCGACATAAAAACAAAAATTCTGTATAAGAATGAAAAGCTGCCTGTTCCATGCATCGAGGATGTGCGAGCAGGTGGCTTTTCCTATTAATTTTTTTAAGTATTGCCAGTTAAAAAGGAGGATTATGGGCATTTTTGGAGAACATATAGAAATATAGATGCACAACACGCAGCTTATAATTAAACTATTTGTACAAAGAGGGGATTGCATGTCAGTTATAAAAGAAAATATCAAAAATATTGAATCACGAATAAAAACCGCTGCCGAAAAAAGCGGAAGAAACTTTGAAGATATCAGCCTTGTTGCTGTTACGAAGACCATTTCTCCTGAAATAATTCAGGAAGCAGTAGATTCCGGCATAACGTTATTAGGCGAAAATAAAGTCCAAGAAGCCCGCGATAAAATTGATAAAATAAAGGGTGATGTGGAATGGCATTTAATAGGCCATTTACAAAGAAATAAAGTAAAAATAGCCTTAGAACTTTTTTCATTGATTCAATCACTAGACAGCTTTGCACTGGCTGAAGAAATACAAAAAAGGGCGCGGCAGATGCAAAAAAATGTTGATGTCCTGGTTCAGGTAAACATTGGCTTAGAAAAAACAAAATATGGCATTAACCCTGCCGATGCCGAAAGTTTCATAGAAAGTGTTGCTTCTTTGGAAAACTTAAACGTAAAAGGCCTTATGGCAATTGCTCCTTTCAAAGAAAACCCGGAGGATGTAAGACCTTATTTCCGAGAGATGCGAAGCATATTTGAAAGGATAAAACAAAAATCTATAAAAAATGTGGAAATGAAATACCTGTCAATGGGCATGAGTAATGATTTCGAAGTAGCAATAGAAGAAGGATCGAATATGGTAAGAATTGGTACTGCGATTTTTGGAGCAAGGGATTACTCTAAGTAATCTATAAAAATATTTATAAATAAGAGGTGAAAATTTTAATGAGTGGAAAAAACTTTCTAGACAAGATGATGTATTTTTTAGGAATTGGCGATGAAGAACTTGAAGAACCTGAAAAAGACGAATATGAACCTTATGTTGTAAGGGCTGAACAAAAACCCGCAGGTCGCGTAATCAACATTCATCAGACAAGCAAAAACAAAATGGTTATATTTAAGCCTCAGTTTTTTGAAGAAGTTCGCGAGATAACCGATGAAGTGAAAAATAGACGTGCAGCAATCGTAAATTTAGAAAGAATGGACAAAGAAAATGCAAAGCGAGTGCTTGACTTTATGGCAGGGAGTATTTATGCTCTAAATGGAACAGTTAAAAAAATCGGCGCCGGTATATTTATTTTCGCCCCTGATAATATAGATGTTTCCGGTGTTGATGCAGATGACTATGACGCAAATGGTACATCACTGGTTTCGAGATAGGAGTGCATAAATTTTGCTGATTAATTTAGTCAACATGATATTCCAATTTTTAGATTTAATGATTCTCATTAGGATTGTATTATCCTTTTTTCCTGACTTGTCTCGTTCTAATATTGCACACTTTGTATATCAAATTACAGAGCCGATATTACTCCCGTTTAGAACGCTTTTAGAAAAGTTAATTCCACCTCGCCATACAGGCTATTATTTAGACTTTTCGCCTGTGCTTGCTCTGTTTTTCTTGGATATTTTAAGAAATATTGTTATAAGATTACTGGTTGCCATTTTGTGGTAAGGAGATGATTTTTGAATGGACCTGTCGCCGCTGGAGATCCAGAAGAAAGAATTTAGTAAATCAATGAGAGGCTATAACAAAGAAGAAGTTGACGAGTTTTTAGAGAAGTTAACGGAAAATTACGAAAAAATTTATAAAGAAAACAAGGACTTAAGAGAACGAATTGAGCTTTTAGAAGAAACCATACAAAGTTATAGAGAAATCGAAACTACTTTAAAAAATACTCTTGTATTAGCTGAACAGACTGCTGAGGAAGTCAAAGCTAATGCACGCAAAGAAAGAGAGATTATTTTAAAGCAGGCAAACGCAGAAGCAGATAAAATTATTGAGGGTGCCCAGAAAAAATTCAACCAAATAAATAACAAAACAGAGGAACTTTTAAGGCAGTTTAATCTATACAAGACGCGGTTTAAAAACTTCCTTCAGTCTCAATTAGATTATCTTGATTGTAGTGAACTTGATATATCGAACTTGATTTTGCAAAATCAGGATATTTCGCAGGAAGAAAACGTATGCGAGGCTTCAAAAACCTGCATCACGGAAACATCAGATGAAATTGCGGTTAGCGAGGATACAGCAACTGAATAGATTGAAATTTATAAGATATGGTTGTATAATTGTTAAAAAACTGCAATACCGGAGGTAGCAATATTGCCATATATTATTTTAAGTATATTTATAGCGGGCTTAGATCTTATAACAAAATATCAAGTTCAAAAAACAATGGATCCGTTCGATTCGATTCCTATAATAAAAAATGTCTTCCATATAACTTATGTGCAAAATACAGGAGCAGCATTTAGTATATTGAGTGGAAGAATTTTTTTGTTCATTTCAGCTTCTATAATTATTATTTCCGCAATAACATTTATATTAATAAAATATCCCATTAAACAAAAGGCATTGGGCATTGCCCTTGCTATGGTTTTGGGGGGAGCGGCAGGCAATTTTATAGACAGAATGAGGTATGGATATGTAATTGACTTTTTAGATTTTAGGATTTGGCCTGTTTTTAACGTGGCGGATTGTGCTATTGTTATTGGAACAATAATTTTAGGATATTTTCTTCTTTTCCGCTTAGATTCGGAAAAACTAGAATTTAAGAATGGCAGGAGGTTAGATTGAGCAGCAAACTTGAATTTGTGGTAGAAAAAAATGACGAAAAAAAGCGGCTTGATGTATTTTTAGCAGAGAAAATAGAAAATTCCCGAAACTTTATAAAAAACAGCATCCTTGAAGGCCAGGTCTTAGTTAATGGTTTTTGCGCAAAGCCTAATTATAGACTAAAACAAAATGACAAGATAACGGTTAATATTCTTGAAATGCCCAAACCTTCAGCTACTCCGGAAGATATCCCGCTAGACATTGTTTACGAGGATGAAGATATAATTGTTATAAATAAGCCTAGGGGAATGGTGGTTTACCCGGCTGCCGGTAATTATTCAGGAACTTTAGTAAATGCTTTACTCTACCACACTAAGGATTTAGCATCTAATGGCGGACAAATAAGGCCTGGGATAGTGCATAGGTTAGATAAAGATACATCAGGCCTTATTGTAGTTGCAAAAAATAATGCAGCGCACCTTAATTTAGTAGAACAACTGAAAAACAGACAATTTAAAAAGGTCTATCAGGCTATAGTCTGGGGAGATATCAAAGATAACGAAGGCACGATAGATGCTCCTATTGGCAGACATCCTGTAAGACGGAAAGAAATGACCGTTACTGCAAAAAATTCCAAAGAAGCTGTTACGCATTTTAAAGTATTGGAGAGATTTGGCGAATTTACGTTTATAGAGGCAAGAATTGAAACCGGCAGAACGCATCAAATAAGGGTTCATATGAAATTTATTAATCATCCGATAGTGGCAGATCCAGTATATTCGCGAAAAAAAGCGCCATTTGAAATAAAGGGGCAGGCGCTTCACGCATATAAATTAGGTTTTTACCATCCTACTACTAAAAAATTTATTGAATTTTCAGCACCTATGCCGGATGATATGGCTAAAATTTTGGATATACTCAGAGATAAATACGCAGAGCAGAGAAAGGATGGAAATTAAATGGAAGAAAAAGCACGCATAATGGATGAAAAAGCTATAGATCGCACACTTATTAGAATCAGCCACGAAATTATCGAGAAAAATAAAGGTGTTGAAGATCTGGCACTTGTGGGCATACGAAGAAGGGGAGTTCCTCTTGCCAGAAGACTTGCAAAATACATTTCTTCTATTGAGGGAGTAGATGTGCCTGTAGGTATTTTAGATATAACGCTTTATCGTGACGATTTATCCAGCCTAACTTTACAACCGGTAGTGCACAAGACGGAAATAAATTTTAATATAGCTGATAAGAACATAATTTTAGTCGATGATGTAATTTATACAGGGAGAACAATACGAGCTGCACTTGATGCCCTGGCAGATTTAGGAAGAGCAAAATCAATTCAGCTTGCGGTGCTGATTGACAGAGGCCATAGAGAATTACCCATAAGGCCGGATTTTGTAGGCAAAAACGTGCCAACCTCGAACAATGAAATAGTTGAAGTTAGATTAGAGGAGATAGATGGAGAAAATAGTGTTGTTATTTTAGAATGAAAGCTTTGCTACGATATTTTCATCTGGTGTAACATAAATTGTTTTTTGATGGTAATAAATCACAAAGCCCGGTTTTGCTCCTGAGGGCTTTTTTACGTGCTTTACATAAGTGTAATCCACCGGCACATTACTGCTATTTCTGCTTTTACTAAAATGTGCAGCAAGAATTGCTGCCTCCACAAGGGTAGTTTCGGGCACCTCATTCCCTGAGCTTTCGATGACAACGTGAGAGCCAGGGGTATTTTTGGCATGAAGCCATATATCGTCAGGTTTTGCTTTTTTAAAAGTCAGGACATCATTTTGTTTATTATTTTTTCCAACATTTATTATAAAACCGTCTGAAGATTTAAATTGCAGTGGCTTAGAAGAAGAGGCTGTTTTTTGCCTCCTTTTTTTATGTGATGGCGCAGCAAGATAACCTTGTGATTCTAATTCTTGTTGTATCTCTTCAAGATCTTCCATAGATTGGCTATAATCGATGTTTACAAGCACACTTTCAAAATAATCAATTTCTGCCAATATCTTGGAAATCCTACTTTCGACAATATTTTTCGTAGATTGCAGTTTTTTATATCTATTAAAATATTTTTGCGCATTTTGCGAAGGCGATAATTTTTCATTAAGAGGAATCTCGATTTCTTCGCCGGGCTGATAAAAATTAGGCAATATAACTTTTGATTGTCCGGGTTTTATATTGTATAAGTTTGCTGATAAAATTTCGCCCCAAAGCCTGTATTTTTCAAAATCAAGAGTTTTTTGTCTTCTTTCCTCAAGATATTCAAGAGATTGATTGAGTTTCTTTAAAATTTTTGCGACTTCAGTTTTGATTTTGTGTTTTGCCTTCTCAATTTCCGAGATCTCTCTTTTTTTAGAAAAAAAGGTATCAACCGCTGTATTTACATTCGAAACGCCGGTAATTAATTCGTTTTTATATATTTCCATAGGAAAAAGCCAAAAATCTAAAGGCACACGGCTGCTTTTGCTAAAATATACACGCGGATCAAAGTTGCGCAGAATCAAATCCTCTCGTATTTTCATCATGGAATCGGTAAGAGCTTCAATATCATCTTCACTTAAATTTGATATCGGTATTTTGTGGTCAATCCCGGCTCTTACCGCAATTTCTTGAGCTGAAATCCCTGAAAAACCGGCAAAGGTTTCAAGAAGCCACTTACTAAGGGTCTTGGTTTTGCCGGATTTTGCTGCATCTTTTATAACATTGATAATAGAGCTTCTGTCAGAAATTAGTAAATCTACTTTTTCTTCTACCGGCGGTTTAGTATAGGTTTTTCCAGGAAGAATTTCCCTGTATCTATTAACATCTAAGCCGATTCTTTTTATGGAATCAATAATTATCTTTGTTTGAAGGTCCAACAATATGATATTACTGTGTTTTCCCATGATTTCCGCTACTATTTCGTATTCTGCAGGCTGCATAAATTCATCTGTGTTTTTTATAGTGATATTTAAAATTCGCTCCAAACCATCCTGAACTATTTCCTCGATTTTTCCTCCCAAAAGATATTTTCTAAGCAGCATGCAAAACATTGGTGGAGAAGATGGGTTTTCAAAAGGCTTCCGGGCCAGATGAATACGGCAGTCTACAGAGTGAGCTGATATTAAAAGTTTGTATTCTTCACGATTATTATATACGCTAAGTACTACGTCATTTTTATCAGGTTGATAAATTTTACTTATCCTTCCACCAACCAAGAGATTTTTTAATTCGTCAGTTATTCCAAATAAAGTTAAACCATCAAACGGCATATAAAACCCTCCTTACATTGCAATTAAGTATAACATGAAACCGCCTGTTTTTAAAGATTTAACATGAAGGATGACTTACATTTTTAGGAATTCTTATCTTTTGTATTTTTATAAAAAATTCATAATATGAAAAAATAATGATTGACATCTTACATACTAATATGGTAGTATGTAAGTGAAAATATTCAGGTATTAATTTATGGCCTGAAGTAAAACAGGTGATGAAAATGAAATTAAACATTTCCAACCTTAAAAACAAAGAGTTCTGGCAGAGTAAGGGATATCAACTGCCTAATTTTGATATTGAAAAGATGAAAGAAAACACTCTTAAAAATCCAATGTGGTTACATTTTGGAGCTGGCAACATTTTTAGAGCTTTCCCCGCAGCATTGCAGCAAGATTTACTGGATAAAGGTCTTTCAGACCGAGGAATCATCGTATGTGAATCCTATGATGAAGAAATTATTGAAAAAGCTTACACGCCATATGATAACTTAAGTATACTTATAACTCTGAAAGCTGATGGCAGCATAGATAAGAAAATAATTGCAAGCATAGCCTCTGCAATGAATGTAAGAGATAGCTTGAATAAATTGATTGATATTTTTACACATCCAAGTCTACAAATAGCCAGCTTTACCATAACAGAAAAAGGATATTCGCTTGTGGATTCCAGCGGAAGTTATCCAAAAGAAATAGCAGAAGACCTTGAGGGAAGTTTTCAAACTCCAAAGACTCTAATGGGTACAATAGCTTTTTTATGCTACAAAAGATACTTAGCCGGAAAGCTTCCTATAACTTTATTAAGTCTGGATAATTGTTCGCACAATGGCTCAAAATTACATGATGCAGTGAAAACTTTTGCTGATAGTTGGGTAGAAAATAAAAAAGTTGATGCAGGTTTTTCGGAGTATATACAAAATCAACAATTCGTATCTTTTCCATGGACAATGATAGACAAAATCACCCCAAGACCGTCTGAACAAGTAAAAGCTATATTGGAAGCTGATGGACTAGAAGATGTGGAAATTATAAAAACAAAAAAGAATACATATGTCGCATCTTTTGTAAATGCGGAGCAAACCCAATATCTCGTGGTAGAAGATGTATTTCCAAATTCAAGACCTCCTTTAGAAGAAGCGGGTGTAATTTTTACAGATAGAGAAACCGTGGATAAAGTAGAAAAAATGAAAGTTTGCACATGCCTTAATCCATTACACACGGCGCTTGCTATATACGGCTGCCTTTTAGGCTATACCTCTATTGCGGACGAGATGAAAGATAAGCACCTTAAAAAATTTATTGAAAAGCTAGGGTATGAGGAAGGGCTGCCTGTTGTAGTAGATCCGGGAATAATAAAACCGGAAGAATTTTTAAAAGAAGTTATAGAAGAAAGATTGCCAAATCCTTTTGTTCCTGATACACCACAACGGATAGCTTGTGACACATCACAAAAAATCCCGGTGCGCTTTGGCGAAACTCTCAAGGCATATATTTCAACTGGAAAGCGAGACATATCAACACTAACATATATACCGTTATTTTTTGCAGGCTGGTTAAGATACCTTATGGGAATAGACGATGAAGGAAACCCATTTACCCCCAGCCCTGACCCCATGCTTGAAGTATTGCAGGGATATATAAAAGACATATCTTTGGGAGATAAAGGACCGTTTACGGATTCATTAAAACCAATACTTTCAGATGAAAAAATATTTGGAGTAGATCTTTATAAATATAAACTTGCCCCGAAGGTAGAAAATATGTTTACAGAACTAGTGGCTGGTAAGGGGGCGGTAAGGAAGACATTGGAGAAATATCTAGATTGAGCCCGAGCAGTTAGATTAAACTAATAAATTTTTAATAATCTTTAACACTATTTGGAGGTTCAAATGAAGAAAAAGATACTAATTACTCCTAAATCGTTCTTTCGTGCAAGGGATAAAGCAGATGAAATTTTTAGCCAATTTGACCTTGATATAGTAGAAAACAATACCGGTAAAACACTAACAAAGCAACAAATGATCGAATTATGTTCGGATGTCGACGGCGTAATCGTAGGTCTTGATCCGATGGATGAAGAAGTGCTCAGAAATGCAAAAAATCTCAAGGCGATATCCAAGTATGGTGTTGGTCTTGACAATATTAATCTAAAGGTTGCAGAAGAATTAGGAATTAAAGTGAGAAAAGCAGAAGGCACTAATACCCGATCGGTAGCAGAACTTACTATAGGTTTGTTTTTCGCATTATCAAGGAGTATACCCAAAACAGTTGCTGATGTAAAAGACGGTAGGTGGGACAGGACAATTGGGACTGAGGTCGGTGCAAAAATAGTTGGTATCATAGGATTTGGTGCAATTGGCAGAGAAGTTGCGAGGATGGCGTCCGGATTGGATATGGAGATAATGGCATATGACCCATATTTCAGTGATGCAGAACTTACAAAAGCAATGAATGTAAAAATGACAAATATAGATGAGATACTGGAAAAAGCTGATTTTATAACGCTTCACTTACCATTAAACGAAGAAACGAACAAAATCATTAACAGTAAAACCTTGAGCAAGATGAAGCAAACCGCTTATCTGGTAAACACGGCAAGGGGTGAACTCGTAGATGAAGATGCATTATATAATGCACTGAAAAATGGGATTATAGCCGGTGCGGCTCAAGATGTATTTTCTCAAGAACCACCGGATAAGCAAAATAAGCTGGTGGCCCTTGATAACTTTATTCTCACACCTCACATAGGTGCCTATACTAAAGAGGCGACTGAGCGTATGGTTATAACTTCGGCAAAGAATTTAATTGAAATGTTATTTTAGATATGCCGAAATCATTCTCCATAATCTTAAGGAGCGATGCTACTTGGTTATATTGGCTTTAGAAACTAGCACTTCTGCGCTGAAAGTTGCTGTGTATTCCAGCAATAAAGGTCTCATGAATGTAAAAAACATTCCATACGACGAAAGCTTAAGCGATACAATTACACAAAGTGCAGAGGGATTATATGATGCATTAATACTTGGAATAAAACAAATGTTGCAGTCATGTAAATACCAAATTGATGCAATTAGCCTTAGCGGGATATGGCACAGCCTTTTACTGCTGGATCAGCACAGAAAGCCGCTTACACCAATATTTACATGGGCTGATACTCGTCCTATAGAGACAGTTGCAAAGTATCGAAAAAATGAGCAGCTTTGGCAAAGCTTCTATAATAAAACCGGGTGTACCATCCACAGCATATATCCTCTATGGAAAATCATTTATCTTAAAGAATCTCAACCTGACATATTTTCGAAGGCTGCCTACATTACATCGCAATTAGAATATATCTTTGAACAGCTAACAGGTGAATTCGTTGAATCAAAGACAATAGCATCCGGT